>NZ_CP174605.1:3967500-4157724 GCF_051016085.1 Formosa bonchosmolovskayae | reverse complement strand
TATAATTTGAAAGATTTCTTAGTTAATGTTAAAAAGGATAATTGAAAATATCCCTCGTTTTTTGGTTTGACAAATATGTGAACAAATATCTTAAAAAAAAAATGCTCAGCTATTGAATTTTAAGATTTTTTTCCTCATGTTTAACCTGCTTTATAATGTACGAAAAAATAATGAAATTTTATTATGATAATTGACGAAATAGAAATAAGAGTGCGTTATGGTGAAACCGATCAAATGGGCGTTGTTCATCATGGGAATTACGCGTTGTATCTAGAAATGGCGCGGACTGAGTGGCTACGGTCTTTAGGAGTGTCTTATAAAGAAATGGAAGCCCAAGGTGTTATGTTACCTGTGATTTCAATGTCTTTAAACTACAAAAAATCAGCTTTTTATGATGAGGTCATTAAAGTGAAAACGATACTAAAAAAGAGCCCTACGGTTAAGATCGATTTTGACTTCGAAATTACGAACCAAAAAGGCGAAATTTTAGTTTTAGCGAACACGGTTTTGGCTTTCATTAACATGGAGACAAAGCGCCCCATGAAATGTCCGAAATATATATTAGATCTTATACCTGAATAAACTTACAGTTTTTTAATTTCGACTTCATAAAGGATGCTGAAACTATTAAAAACAGTTTCAGCATCTTTTTTTCTAACCGATATGGTAAGCTCACAGTGAAGTTCTAATTTTTGGTCTACGACATTTAAATTTTTCTCCTTTATCGTGCGCATTACCTTATTCATGTTTTTATAATCGAAAACAATGAGGTATTCTATATTAATGGTGCGTTCTACAATTTTTGAAGCTTCCAAGCTTAATTGTGCCGACGTTCTATATGCACTTATTAAGCCGCCAACGCCCAATTTAACGCCTCCAAAATAACGTACTACAATAATTAGAACATTAGTGACATCAAAAGATTGAATTTGCCCATAAATAGGCATTCCAGCAGAATTGTTTGGTTCGCCATCGTCGTTGGCTCGATATGCAATGGTTTCTGTTCCTATTTGATAGGCATAACACCAATGCCTTGCAGCATGATGCTGTTTCTTTATGGCTTCTAGATGTTCTTTAACATCTTCTTCCGTCTTTACAGGAAATGCATATCCAAAAAACTTACTGTTCTTTTCTTTAAACAGCGTTTCTTCAGATGGTTTTAAAATGGTTTTGTATGTATCTTGTACTTCCAAGTTTTAGCTAAATAGTTCTTTCTTAGTTTCAAATAGGGTTGTAACGTCTTCTTTAGCTGGATCGATATTCCAAGTGTGGATGCCTAGTTTCTCTGCAGCGATGGTGTTTTCTGTTAAGTCGTCTACAAATAACGTTTCAGCAGCAACAAGGTTGTTTTGTTTTAAAACATATTCGTAGATATCTGGATTCGGTTTTCTTAAGTTGATTTCGTGTGATAAGTAAAATACATCAAAATAACTCTGAAACTCGTTAAAAAATGGCACATAACTTTTTACAAACTCGATATGTAAGTCGTTAGTGTTGCTTAGTAATATTAATTTGTATTTCTTGCTTTCCGAAAGTGCTTTTAAAAATTCTAACCGATGATGAGGAAAATCTTTTAAGATAGAATTCCATATTTCTAGAATTTTATCTGACTGTACATCTGGAAAAGACGATTCGTAAAACTCTACAAATTCAGAGGTATCCATTAGGCCCATTTCATATAGACTGTTAATATGCGTTAAGTCTTCTGGGATGCTGTCTAATTTAAAATTAAGTAAAGCATTTTCTAGAGCACCGACTTTATCTAAGTTGATAAATACGTCTCCAAAATCGAATATTATTGTTTTAATCATTGATGTAATATTTTAAAGTATCGTTTAAAAGTTTTGTTTCGGAAGTTAAGCGTCCTTTTACTTCAGGTGCTTTTGTACCTTCTAAAAACTGATTTGTGCCGTAAAAAACACGGGCTTCGTCCCAAAGGTTTTCACTTATAAAAGTTTGTAAGGTTTTGCTTCCACCTTCAATAATTACAGACGTGATATTGAGTGCGTGTAAACGTTTACAGATTTGAGATGCTAAAGGTTGTGAGGTGTCTAGTTCTGCATCCGTCAATCGTATGGTTTTAGCTGTAGCATTAAATACGGCAACCTCTTCCGGTAAGTTATTGTGGGTGTCAACTACAATGCGTGTTGGATGTAAACCGGTCCAGTCGCGAACGGTTAAACTCGGATTGTCTTGTAAAACGGTGTTGCCTCCAACTAAAATGGCTTGCTCTTCGGCGCGCCATTTATGTACCAATTGTCTAGAATACATATTTGTAATCCATACCGGTTTTTGTTCCTCTTTAGTTTTAGGAGCTATAAAGCCATCGGCAGATTGTGCCCATTTTAAAATAATATATGGTCGCTTTTTATTGTGAAACGTAAAAAAACGTTTGTGAAGGTCTTTACATGCGGCTTCTAAAACACCGACAGTAACCTCGCAACCCGAATTTTGTAATTTTTTTATGCCTTGTCCAGCAACTAACGAATTGTCGTCTATAGTACCAATTACCACTTTTGGAATATTATGTTTTATTATAAGGTCGCTACATGGTGGCGTTTTTCCAAAATGAGAACAGGGTTCTAAAGTAACATATAAAGTAGCTTGTTTTAAAAGCGATGTGTCTGTAACCGATTGAATCGCATTTACTTCGGCATGAGGTCCGCCGTAAGGGCTTGTAAATCCTTCGCCAATAATAGTGTTGTTAACTACAATTACACAGCCTACCATTGGGTTTGGTCGTGTAGTTCCAAGTCCGTTTTTGGCAATTTCTATACAGCGATTTATGTATTTTTCATGTATCTTCACGGCACAAAAATAAGATTAAAAACGAGGATGACCCATTTCGTGATAAGAGAAATTCAAACAAAAGACAATCTGCAAGTCGCGGCACTAATTCGTACCGTGTTGATTGAGTTTGGTGTGCCTAAAGTTGGGACGGCATACGAAGACAAGGCTTTAGATGATATGTCTGAAACCTACAATACTGAAAATTCTGCGTATTTTGTGGTCGATACCGATGAAAAAATTATTGGTGGAGCTGGTATTGGTCCGCTAAAAGGTGAAGACGATATTTGCGAATTACAAAAAATGTACTTTTTAGAGGAGGCTAGAGGTCAGGGTGCAGGTAAGGCTATGATGGATACATGTTTGCAAAAAGCCAAAGATTTAGGGTTCAAAAGATGCTATATTGAAACTTTACCTTATATGAAATCGGCTATGCGCTTATACGAGAAAACAGGATTTGAGTATATCGACGCACCGATGGGCGATACGGGACATTATTCGTGTACGATTTGGATGATAAAAGATTTATGAAACTAAAAGATATTCAAAATACATTTCACGAGGCATTAGATGCCGATTATGATAAGAGAGAAGTAGACCATTTCTTTTTTATGATCTGCGACTATTATTTCAACTTTAAACGCATTTCGCTTGCTTTAGAACCTGAATATAGTATTTCGGAAACAGATGCGATTCCTGTTCTGGATGCTTTAGAATCTTTAAAGAAGCATGAGCCTATTCAGTACGTACTAAAATCGACTGAGTTTTTTGGTTTGGAATTTCAGGTGAATAATGCAGTGTTAATCCCGAGGCCAGAAACCGAAGAGTTAGTAGCGTGGATTATTGAAGCGGGCTTAGATAAAATTAAAGATCCGATACGTATTTTAGATATTGGGACGGGAAGTGGTTGCATTGCTATTGCGGTGGCGAAACATTTTGAAAACGCTAATGTTTTTGGTGTGGATATATCTGAAGATGCCATAGGCGTTGCAAAACACAATGCAGAATTAAATAACGTTACAGTTAATTTTATTCAGGCCGATATTTTAAACATAGACCCAACTCTAGTTTCAGATTTCTCGTTACCGTTTGATATTATAATTTCTAATCCGCCCTATGTGCGCGAACAGGAGAAACTTCAAATGAAAGCAAATGTGTTGAATCATGAACCACATCAAGCTTTATTTGTAGAAGATCACGATCCGCTAAAATTTTATAAAGTCATCTCGGAATTTGCAAAAATTAATTTGGTAGAAGACGGACTGTTATTCTTCGAAATTAATGAGTTTTTAGGCGAAGAAATGGTCGCCTTATTAATTGAGCATCATTTTAAGGCTGTAGAGCTAAGAAAAGATATGTTTAAAAGAAATAGAATGATTAAAGGCATAAAAAAAATATGAAATCTATAGCTGTTTTTTGTGGTTCTAGTGTAGGAACCGATTCAAAAATTAAATCTGAAGCCTATCATCTAGGTAAAAGCTTGGCCGAACGCCAAATTACTTTAGTTTATGGTGCCGCTAAAATCGGAATTATGGGCGAAGTCGCTCGTGGTGTTTTAGATTACGAAGGACGGGTTTTAGGTATTATTCCTGGGTTTTTGGAAACAAAGGAAATTGTACATCCTAAACTATCAGAATTAATTGTAACCGATAACATGCATTCACGAAAAGTGATTATGTATGAAAAATCAGATGGATTTATGGTGCTTCCAGGAGGTTTTGGTACAATGGATGAGTTTTTTGAAATTGCCACTTGGGGACAATTAGGTCTTCATACAAAACCTATTGGAATTTTAAATATTAACGGTTTTTTCGATCATTTAATAGCGTATTTTAAAACCATGGTAGAACGTGGATTTTTAAAACAAGATGTACTAGATGCCGTTGTTGTAGACGACACTGTAGTTGGGTTATTAGAAAAAATGAATAATTATAAGCCTTTACCAGCTCCTAAATGGTTAAATAAAGACAGATTGTAAGCATGACGATTGAAACACAGATTCAGCAATTAAGAGACCAATTAAACGATTATAATTATAAATATTACGTTTTAGACGAAAGTGATATTAGTGATTTTGAGTTCGATATGAAACTTAAAACACTTCAAGGTCTGGAAGCTAAACACCCTGAATTTTTCGATGTTAATTCGCCTACACATCGTGTGGGAGGGACTATAACTAAAAATTTTAATACCGTTGTACATGATTATCGCATGTATTCTTTAGATAATTCGTATTCTAAAGACGACTTGCTAGCGTGGGAACAACGCGTAAAGAAAATGGTTGACGGTGATGTGTCCTATACGTGCGAATTAAAATACGATGGGGCTTCCATAAGTTTAACTTACGAAAACGGAATACTGACTAAAGCGGTAACGCGTGGCGACGGCGTGCAAGGGGATGAGGTCACAGCGAATATAAAAACTATAAAATCTGTTCCGTTAAGATTAAAAGGTGATTTTCCTAAAAAATTCGATATTCGTGGAGAAATTGTGTTGCCTTTTGAAGGCTTTAATAAAATGAACGAAGACCGGATTGAGATTGGTGAAGAGCCTTATCGAAATCCGAGAAATACAGCATCAGGAAGTTTAAAATTACAAGACAGTAGTGAGGTGGCTAAACGTCCGTTAGAATGTTTACTTTATAATATAATCGGTCGAAATTTAAATATTCAATCACAAAAAGAAAGTTTAGACAAAGCGAGAAGTTGGGGATTTAAAGTGCCAAACGTTGCTAAGTTAGTGGATTCTATAGATGGTGTTTTCGAATTTATAGAATATTGGGATGTACATAGACACGAATTACCTTACGAAACAGATGGCGTTGTGGTAAAAGTAAACAGTTTTCAGCATCAAGACGAGCTAGGGTACACAGCAAAAGCACCGCGTTGGGCCATTGCATATAAGTTTAAAGCCGAGCAAGTATCTACGCGATTAAATGAAATTACATATCAAGTTGGACGTACAGGAGCAATAACACCTGTAGCCAATTTAGAACCCGTAGAATTAGCGGGAACTACGGTTAAACGTGCGTCTTTGCATAATGCCGATCAGATAGCGAAATTAGATATTCGTGAAGGTGATGAGGTTTTTGTAGAAAAAGGGGGAGAGATTATTCCTAAAATTATTGCGGTGGACTTATCACAACGTCCAGCAGATTCTAAACCAACAGCCTATATAACGCATTGTCCAGAATGTCAGACAGAACTAGTAAGACAAGAAGGCGAAGCACAGCATTATTGTCCGAATTATAACGGATGTAAACCACAAATTGTTGGTAGAATTCAGCATTTTATTTCAAGAAAGGCAATGGATATCGATGGTTTGGGAGGAGAAACAGTCGCTTTATTGGTGCATGCAGGATTAATTCAAAATTATTCAGATTTATACGCATTAGCAAAAGAAGATGTTTTGCCTTTAGAACGCATGGCCGAAAAGAGTGCAGATAATTTAATAAAGGGAATAGAGCAGTCTAAGCAAGTACCTTTTGAACGGGTGTTGTACGCTTTGGGTATTCGCTATGTTGGCGAAACGGTTGCTAAAAAACTCGTGAAACATTTTAAATTCATTGATAAGATTGCAGAGGCTACCGAAGAGGAGCTTGTTAATGTTGACGAAATTGGAATAAAGATAGCAAAGAGTGTTGTGGAGTTTTTTCAATCAGATGAAAATCAGAAGATTATTGAGAGGTTGAAAGGGTTTGGATTGTCTTTAGAAATTTCGGAAGAAGCATTGGCTAATCAATCCGACACATTATCAGGGAAAATATTTGTTGTTTCTGGGGTATTTACTACGGTATCTCGAAATGATCTTAAAAAAATGATTGAAGATAATGGTGGTAAGGTGGGAAGTTCAATTTCGTCTAAAACATCATATGTTATTGCAGGTGACAAAATGGGACCGAGTAAGCGCACAAAAGCAGAGCAATTAGGTATCGATATTTTATCGGAGAATGATTTTCTGTTGCTGTTAAAAGATATTTAATTTAATTATAATGACTTGAGTATTAGCTAAACTTGCAAATAAAGATATTAGATGGTTATATTTGTAGGATAGGAGCCAATTAATTTATGAAGGAAATACATTATTTATTAATTATTTTATTTTTACTAAGCGGTATGTACGTGTTAACAGAGTGTATGTCGCTTTTCTATTTTTCTCAAGCTATAACAGCTTTAATTGTACCAGTAATAACTGTTTTTTACTTGGTTACTTGCAAGAGAAAAATACCATATTTTACAACTTTTTTAATTTTGTATTCCGTAGCTTATCTTTTTACTTTAATAGATGTTAGTGAGATACATAAATTTTTAACTTACTATGTATCAAATCTTATGTTTATATCGGCATACATTTTTTTAATTTATGGGGTTTCAAAAAACATTCCCTTTAAAGGGGTAGTGCCTAGATTTAATCTTACTATTATTATTTTAATTCTATTAAACTCTTATGTACTTTACAACTTGTGGAGTAATGATTTTTCTAGCGAATATTTCTTTAGAGAGCTTCCTGATACAATAGAAAAATCACCTACTGAGGACGCTCCTCTTTTAAGAGAAACAATGATGTCTATATTACTAGAGTTTGTATATAATTTGGTGGTTTTAGTTCTATTAAATGTGTCTTTTATAAATTATTTATATAAAGAAAATAAGAGATCAATGCTTTTGTTTATAGGGAGTTTATGTGTAGTGTTTTCAGAGGTTATTCAATATGCTATCTTTTTCCCTTCAGATGTTATTATATTAAACGTTATTTGTTTTTTACTTATTCTTGTAGGTTTCTTGTGTTTTTATCTTTTTGCAATTCACTCTATTAAGAAGGGAGAGCTTACTTTTAAAACCATACAATAGCATATTAATAAAGTGCCATACCAAATTTAATAGAGTAAAAAAAAAGAGCGCTAGAAATGCGCTCTTATAATGATATTTTTAAAACGGTTTTGTTAAACAACAATAGAAACGCCTTCTGCGGCTTTGTTTTTGTTAGAGTCAAAGTAAAAATCTATTTTACCTAAATTAATACCGTAACAGCCTACCTGGTTTACTAAAGTGGTTTTATCTTCAATATTTTGTACTAGTGTTGGCTTTGCTAAAAAGGTATGTGTATGTCCGCCAATTATTAAATCGATATCTTTTGTAGAAGCGGCAAGTTTTAAATCGCTAATTTTTCCTTCAGTATTGTATTGGTATCCCATATGTGAAAGACAAATAATGAGATCACATTGTTCTTGTTGTTTTAAGATACGCGTCATGTCTTGGGCACTTTCTACGGGGTCTAAATATTTTGTCTCTTTGTACATCGCTGGATCTACTAAACCACTCAATTCTATGCCTAACCCAAATACACCTATCTTAATTCCGTCTTTAATAAAGACCTTGTAGGGTTTGGTGTGTGTATCCATTACGGTATTAGAGAAGTCGTAATTAGAAATTAAAAAGGGAAATTCTGCATGTGGTAGTTGTGCATACAAACCATCGACCCCATTGTCGAAATCGTGATTTCCAATGGTCGCAGCATCGTATTTAAGTTTACTCATTAATTTAAACTCCAGTTCACCGCCATAAAAATTAAAATAAGGTGTGCCTTGAAAAATATCTCCTGCATCTAAAAGTAAGGTGTTTGGGTTTTCTAAGCGAAACTTATCTATTAAAGTTGCGCGTCTTGCTACACCACCTTTATTTGCTCTATCGCCCTCGTTCGGACCAAACGGATCAATGTGACTATGCACATCGTTGGTGTGTAAAATGGTGATCTTTTTGGTTGTGGGTGCTGTTGTAAAAGAGGATAATGATAATCCGCCTAACGCAACTAAAGAGGTTGCAACTGTAGATTGTTGTATAAAATCTCTACGTTTCATAACACTTTATTTATTTTAATTGGATAAATCTATCGTCTATCACCGGGTTAATAGTGTCTACTTTTGTAAAATAATCGATAAGCGCATTTCTCCATTTGTAATTTAATACATACAGGCTGTCGCTTGGCTGAAAAAAGGTCATGTGGTCGCCTCCGTTATATAAATAATCATTGGTGGCGATATAATACGTTTTGTTTTCGTCTATATCCTTACCTTTTACTTTCGCTTCAGTTACATCGAAATCGGAATTTATAATCAATTTTAACTGAGAGACTGGGTGTGGTCGCTTAGCTTTACTAAGGTATTCCATAGCTTCATTTACATTCTTACCTTTTACACTGGCTACCACAATACTATTTTCAAACGGCATAATTTCATATGCGGTTTTAAGCGTTATATCGCCTTTAGGTATTTGGGAGCGAATACCACCATGATTTAGAATAACAAAATCTATATCGTGATTGGTACGACTTTTAAAAATCGGATTTGCTTGTTCGTAAACAATATCGGCCATGAGGTTTCCAATAGCTGTATTAAATTCGCCATTGCTTTTATTGTATGACGCTGGGGCATATGCAAGAACACTATCTAGGGTTTTAACCACGTGGTCATGATACGGCTTTATAAAGTCTGTAAGTGTGGGATCAGGAATTATTTCTTCGGAAACGGGAATTTGTTTGCCTTCAATTTTTGCTAAGTTTACAGTGTTTGTTTTACAACCTACCAGAAACACAAGAGAAAAGGCAATAATTAATTGTTTAAAAATCATAATTAAACTTATAAATTTTACTGAAGTATGGGTATAGTTTTTCTACATTTGCACGAAAGTTTAAATATAAATGATTTTAAAAGGTTTTAGGGAAAAATCTAATAAAAAGTATTTTGATAAATTGTTAGTAAATCGCAAGATTTCCAACGTGTCAAAACCTATTGAAAGTTTGGGAGTTATCGTGAATATCGATGAGTTTTCTAACCTCGAAGCCTTAAAATCTATAGCTAAACTTTTAAATATTAACCCAAGTAAATTTCAATTAATAACCTTTACAACGTCTATTCCGAATAAAGAAAGTGAAGATAATTTATCTTTTTCTTCTAAGGATATAGGTTGGAGTGGTAAGATTAAGAATGGTGAATTAGACGCATTTTTAAATACGAATTTCGACGCTTTAATTAGTTATTATTTTACAGATAATTTAGATCTTAAAATGCTAACAGCAATATCGAAAGCCGATTTTAAGATAGGGGTTTTACAAGAAGAACAACGGCAAAACGATTTAATTATTAAGGTAAATCCGGATGCGATAGAGGTATTTAAAACAGAGCTTTTAAAATACTTAAGTATATTAAAAAGAATTAAAAAAGATGAATAGTAAATTAATGGGGACTGGAGTTGCTCTGGTTACACCTTTTAAGGCAGATCTTAGTATAGATCACGAAGCACTAACAAATATTGTTAATTTTAATATTGATAACGGTACCGACTATTTAGTAATAATGGGAACTACCGGAGAAAGTGTAACAGTTACTAAGGAAGAAAAGCTGGCCATAATAAAAACTATTTCTGAAGCAAATAACGGACGATTACCATTAGTTTTAGGAATAGGAGGGAATAATACAGCAGCGGTTATAGAAGAAATTAAATCTACAGATTTAAGTGGATTTGAAGCGATTTTATCGGTGTCACCATATTATAGTAAGCCAACTCAAGAAGGGGTTTATCAGCATTTTAAAGCCATATCAGAAGCTTGTCCTATTTCCATTATTTTATATAATGTACCAGGGAGAACGGCTTCTAACATGTTGCCGGAAACAACCATTAGACTTGCCAACGACTTTACTAATATTGTAGGGGTTAAGGAAGCCGGAAATAATATCGGACAATATTTAAAGCTTTTAAAAGATAAGCCAGAAGATTTTTTAATTATTTCTGGGGACGACGATTTAGTCTTAGGAGTACTTTTAGCAGGTGGTTCGGGTGTTATTTCTGTAATTGGTCAAGCGTTTCCAGCTCAGTTTTCTAAAATGATTAAATTAGGATTAGAAGGTAAGGCTAAAGAGGCGTATGCGATTCATTTTAAATTAATGGACGTAATTGGTTATATCTTTGAAGAAAATAATCCGTCAGGAATAAAAGCGGTTTACGAAGCTTTGGGCTTATGTCGTGCAGATGTGAGATTACCATTGGTAGAAGCAACTCCTGGGTTAAAAGATAAAATTAAAGCGTTTGTAGAAACACTTTAATACAAAGCTAATTGGCGTGTGTTTAGCAAGGAAGCACGCGCTTATTTTTTCGGTAGCGTTTAAAAGTTAAAATATACTTAAAGCTAATTGTAACCTAATTACAACCTTTATTTTAGCTGAAAAATAATATTTTTAAAATCAATTAGAATAGCTTAATTTTGCATTCTGTTTAAAAACTATGAAGAAATATTTATACATTTTATTCGCGTTTATTGTTTTAAGCTCATGTAGTGAATATCAACAGACACTTAAAGCGACAGACATTGGACCAAAATTTAAATTAGGGGAACAACTTTATAATGAAGGTGAGTACTCTAAAGCAAATAGATTATTTTCTCAGATTGTGCCAAGTTACCGAGGTAAACCACAAGCAGAGAAATTAATGTACATGTATGCACAGACACAATATGGTATGAAAAACTATATTGCATCTTCTTATCAGTTTGAGCGTTTTGCAGACTCGTATCCAAAAAGTGAGAAGTTAGAAGAAGCTTCATTTCTAAGTGCAAAGAGTTATTACATGAGGTCTCCTGTTTTTAGTAAAGACCAAACAGAGACAAAGGAAGCTATAGAAAAATTGCAATTATTTATAAACCTATTTCCAAAATCAGAATACTTAGCAGAAGCTAGTGGTTTTATTAGGGAATTAGATGGTAAATTAGAACGTAAAGCATTCGAAATTGCTAAGCAGTATAATACGATATCAGATTATAAAGCATCAATCAAATCTTTTGATAACTTTTTGTTTCAATTCCCAGGGTCATCATTAAGAGAAGATGCGATGTATTATAGATTCGATTCATCGTTTAATCTAGCAATACGAAGTGTTGAACGTAAGAAAGAAGAACGTTTGGAATCTGCAGAAAAATATTATAGAGATTTAATTACTGGGTTTTCAGAAACGCAATATTTAGATCGCGCAGATAAAATGCACGAAGAGATAGTAGAAGAATTAAAAAATTACAGCACTAAAAGTTAATATAATGGATTTAAAAAAAATCAATGCTCCTGTTAATACAATAACGTACAACAGAAATAAAATTGACGAACCGACAGGGAATATATATGAAGCAATTTCTATTATTTCTAGACGTGCAGATCAGATTAACACTGAAATTAAAAAAGAACTAATTGAAAAATTAGAAGAATTTGCAACGTATAACGATAGTTTAGAAGAGATTTTTGAAAACAAAGAACAAATTGAGGTTTCAAAATTCTACGAAAAATTACCTAAGCCACACGCTTTAGCAGTACAAGAGTGGTTAGACAACAAAGTATACTACAGAAACACTGACGAAGACGTTCAGTAAAACATAAGCGATGTCAATACTAAGCGGCAAAAACATACTGTTAGGCATTAGTGCAGGTATAGCTGCTTATAAGACAGCTTCTTTAGTAAGGTTATTTATAAAAGCAGGTGCTAACGTTAAAGTCGTTATGACACCTGCTTCTGTTGATTTTGTAACACCCTTAACCTTATCTACCTTATCTAAACACCCAGTGGTGTCTTCGTTTTATAATGAAGACGACGAGAATGCGGTATGGAACAGCCATGTCGATTTAGGCCTTTGGGCAGACTTCTTCATTATTGCGCCAGCAACTGCAAATACCATGTCTAAAATGGCTAATGGTACTAGCGATAATTTATTGTTAGCTACCTATTTATCGGCTAAATGTCCTGTGTATTTCGCTCCTGCAATGGACTTAGATATGTTTAAACACCCTTCTACAGCTCAGTCTTTCGAAACGTTACAAAGTTTTGGAAATATTATGATTCCTGCAACCTCAGGCGAATTAGCAAGTGGTTTAGTGGGCGAAGGTCGTATGGCAGAGCCAGAAGATATAGTATCGTTTATAGAAAACCATATACTTGGCAATTTACCTCTATACGGTAAAAAGGTTATGATTACTGCCGGACCAACTTACGAAGCTATAGACCCGGTTAGATTTATTGGAAATCATTCTAGTGGTAAAATGGGATTCGAGTTGGCAAAAACAGCAGCAAATCTTGGTGCTGAGGTGATTTTAATTTCAGGGCCAACAAATCAAATACTTCAACACAGCGCTGTTAAAATTAATCATGTAATAAGTGCACAAGACATGTACGAACAAGCACATATGCATTTTAACGAGGTAGATATTGCAATCTGTGCGGCCGCTGTTGCAGATTATAAACCAAAAGAAGTTGCACTTCAGAAAATAAAAAAGGACGATAGTACGTTAAACATAGAACTGGAAAAAACTAAAGATGTTTTGGCTTCTTTAGGTGCTATAAAAACCAATCAGTTTTTAGTTGGGTTTGCATTAGAAACGAATAACGAACTGGAGCACGCCAAAGGAAAATTAAAGCGTAAAAATTTAGACTTAATCGTTCTTAATTCGTTAAACGATAAAGGCGCCGGATTTAAGTCTAATACCAATAAAGTAACGCTTATTGATGCTAAAGAACACATAACTGAATTTAATTTAAAATCGAAGGCAGACGTTGCTCAAGATATATTCAATGAAATATTAAATCAACGATATGCGTAATATATTATTTGTAGTGTTTTTATGTCTTTCTCTTAGCTTATCTGCTCAAGAGTTAAACTGTAAAGTTGTGGTTAATGCCCAACAAACAGGAAATGAAAATGTTCAAGTATTTCAAACATTAGAAAAGCAACTTAACGAGTTTGTTAATAATACACAGTGGACTACAAGAGGTTTTAAAGTCACCGAACGTGTTAATTGTAGTATGGTTATTATTATAAATGAATATGATGGCGACCTATTTAAAGCCAGCATACAAGTGCAATCTTCTAGACCCGTTTATGGTTCATCGTATAGCACGCCCGTTTATAATTTTAACGATCAGAATTTTACATTTAATTATGTCGAGTTTCAGAATCTAAACTTTAGCCCGACACAATTCGAGTCTAATTTAGTGTCTGTTTTAGCCTATCATGTATATATGATTCTTGGTCAAGACGCAGATAGTTTTAAATTAAAAGGTGGCGATGAATATCTAAACCAAGCGCAAACCATTGTAAATTATTCACAGCAGGAAGGCTTTAAAGGATGGAAGTTAGCAGATGGTTTACAGACTAGATACACTTTAATCGATAATATGTTATCACCAACTTATAAGGAATATCGCGAAGTCATGTATTCATACCATAGAAATGGATTGGATAACATGAGTACCGATGTTAAGTTGGGGAAAGAAAATATTGCCTCGGCTATAGAGCCGTTTAAAACCATGAATAACCGTAGACCAAATTCTTTTTTGTTACGTGTGTTTTTTGATGCGAAAAGCGACGAAATAGAAGACATCTTTTCAGGCGGACCTAGCGTAAATGTTTCAGACATGGTAAGCGTTCTTAACAATGTAGCGCCTACATATTCTAGCAAATGGAGAAATATTAAGTTTTAATTTGATTACGACTTAAATCTAAATTATCTTTGATTTTACAAATCTAAAGCACCTCAATCACATTGCTTACATCTCTTTCTATAAAAAACTATGCCTTAATCGACGATTTACAGGCAGATTTTAATTCTGGGTTTACTATTATCACTGGAGAAACCGGTGCGGGTAAATCTATTTTACTTGGCGCATTATCGTTAATTCTAGGTAAACGAGCAGATTTGTCGTCTTTAAAAGACGATACTCAGAAATGTATAATTGAAGCCGTTTTCGATGTTTCAAATTACAATTTAGAGGCTGTTTACGAACAGGAAGACTTAGATTTTGAACCGCAAACTATTATACGTCGCGAAATTTTGCCTTCAGGAAAATCGCGTGCCTTTGTAAACGATTCTCCTGTTACTGTAAGTAGTCTACAGGCTTTAGGCGAGCGATTAATCGATATCCATTCGCAACATCAAACCATGCAACTTACAGACGATGCCTTTCAGTTTCAGGTTATCGATGCCTTAGCACAGGTTGAAGCACCTTTAGTAGATTATAAAAAGCAACTTAAGGCTTATAAATCTCTTCAGAAGGAATTAAAAAAACTATTAGATTTTCAGGCAGAAGCGAATAAAGAACATGAATATAATTCATTTTTATTACAAGAATTAATTGATGCTAAATTGGTTGAAGGCGAGTTTGAATCTTTAGAAGAAGAATACGAAACACTTGATAATATTGAAGCAATTAAAGAAAAAATTGGTGCTTCTCATCAGTTATTAAGCGACGAACAAATAGGAGGATTAGCTATTCTTACCGAAATAAAAACAAACTTTAGTAAGATTGCGTCTTTCTCTCAAAAGTATAAAGACTTATACGACAGAATAGATAGTAATTTTATCGAGTTATACGATATTTTTACAGAAATAGAGGCTTCGGAAGATGCTTTAGAAGCAGATCCAGGGCGCTTAGAAGTGGTTAATTCAAGATTGCAATTGCTTCATAATTTAAAGAAAAAGCATTTAGTTTCAGAAATTTCAGAACTTATAGAGATTCAGAATGCTTTAGATGAAAAAGTAGGGGTAACCGAAAATCTAGATAAAAATATTCAGAAATTAAAAACTGAAATAGCTAAGATTGAAAAAGCTTTAAATGCTTTAGCAAAAACAATTCATACCAAACGTAACGCCGTTATTCCAACGTTAAAATCGCAATTAGAAACGTTGTTAGCCGATTTAGGTATGCCGAATGCCCAGTTTAAAATTACTTTAACCGTGGCATCAGAATTTCATGCAAATGGAAAAGACGATTTACAATTTCTGTTTTCAGCGAATAAAGGTGGCGCATTTAAACCCTTAAATAAAGCGGCATCGGGAGGAGAGTTATCCCGAATTATGTTGGCTATAAAATCGGTGTTATCCAAGTACATGCAGTTGCCTACTATAATGTTCGATGAAATTGATACTGGTGTGTCTGGTGAAATATCCAATAAAATGGGAGTTATTATGAAACAGATGAGTTCTAGTATGCAAGTGTTTGCCATAACCCATTTACCACAAGTTGCAGCAAAAGGAGACACACATTTAAAAGTATATAAAGAAGATGTTAACCAAATTACAACTACAAATCTAATTGTAATTAAAGGCGAAGATCGTATTGTAGAAATAGCACAAATGTTGGGTGGCTTGGAATTGTCTAGCTCTGCTATAGCCCATGCTAAGCAACTGTTAAATTAATACAACTTTTTAAAGATGAAAACGTCTTCGAGTATCCTGTTAGTATTAGGTTTTATATTGGCCTTTAGCAGTTGTGATGGGGATGATCAGGGCACATGTAGTGGAGTGTATTCGGAGGGAGAATGTATTCCGGATTTTGTGTTTTCGCCAATAGATAGTGTGGTAAATGGTCAGAAGTTTTATCACGATACTTATGGTATAATTAGCTACAAAAATGGCAATTGGATGGCAGAAGACGCTACGATTATTACTGAAAATGAATTATTAATAGAATAAAAAGTTTTATTAACTTTGACGATTCTGGGATTTAGTCCCAGGCAAAGTTAAATTTAGAATAAAAAAAATATGTCATACAATTTATTAAAGGGTAAGAGAGGAATCATTTTTGGAGCATTGGATGAAAATTCGATAGCTTGGAAAACTGCAGAACGTGTTCACGAAGAAGGAGGAACGTTTGTTTTAACCAATGCACCAGTAGCTATGCGAATGGGGCAAATAAATGAACTGGCAGAGAAAACAGGTTCTCAAATTATTCCTGCGGATGCGACGTCTGTAGAAGATTTACAAAATCTGGTTGAAAAATCTATGGAGATTTTAGGCGGAAAAATTGATTTCGTTTTACATTCAATTGGAATGTCAATTAACGTAAGAAAAGGAAAACACTATACCGATCAGAATTACGAATTCACAAAAAAAGGAACAGATGTTTCTGCAATGTCTTTTCATAAAGTGATGCAAACGCTTTACAAAGCAGATGCTATGAACGAATGGGGAAGTATTGTTGGCTTATCTTATATGGCTGCACAACGTGTGTTCCCTGATTATAACGATATGGCCGACAACAAAGCCTATTTAGAAAGTGTTGCACGTAGTTTTGGATATTTCTTCGGAAAAGATAAAAAAGTAAGAGTAAATACAATTTCACAATCTCCAACACCAACAACGGCTGGTTCTGGTGTTAAAGGTTTTGATGGTTTTATTGCTTATGCAGATAAAATGTCTCCGCTAGGTAATGCAACGGCAGAAGATTGTGCAAACTACACAGTGGCGATGTTTAGTGATTTAACTAAACGTGTAACGTTACAAAACTTATATAACGATGGTGGATTTAGTAACATGGGAGTAAGTAACGAAGTTATGGAAGCCTTTGTTGCCTCTGAGACTAAAGAATAATAGACCTTTTAAAGTCTTTTTAAAAGCCGCCTAAAAAGGTGGCTTTTTTTATGCATTTAATTACATTTGTGTATGCAATTACGGTATTCCTTTATTATTCCTGTATATAATCGTCCTGAGGAAACTGAGGAGTTATTACTGAGTTTTGTAAATTTAAAAACAACTTTAAATTTCGAAATTGTAATTGTCGAAGATGGCTCAACCCAAACTTCAGAAGCCGTAGTTAATGCTTTTAAAGATGCGTTGAATATTGCTTATTTTTTTAAGGAAAATTCCGGTCCTGGAGATTCTCGAAACTTCGGAATGAAACATGCTACAGGTAACTACTTTATTATTTTAGATTCCGATTGCGTGTTACCTTCAAACTATTTAAGTGAAGTCGACGCCAGTTTAAATTCTGAATATGTCGATTGTTTTGGAGGTCCAGATGCCGCCGATGCATCATTTACCAATTTGCAGAAAGCTATTAATTTTTCAATGACATCGTTTATTACTACCGGTGGAATTCGAGGAAGTAAAAATCAGATTGGGAAATTTCAACCGAGAAGCTTTAATATGGGCTTATCTAAAGTTGCGTTTGAAGCCTCTAATGGGTTTGGAACAATTCATCCGGGAGAAGATCCAGACTTATCTATCAGGCTTTGGGCATTAGGATTTCAAACTAAACTAATTACAGAGGCTTTTGTGTATCATAAGCGTCGTATTTCGTGGGCTAAGTTTTATAAACAGGTGCATAAATTTGGAATGGTGCGCCCTATTTTAAATTCATGGCATCCACATACCGCAAAAATTACCTATTGGTTTCCAACACTATTTATATTAGGATTAATAGTTGCTATTGGCGCTTATATATTTCAGTTTAAATGGTTATTAATGTGCTATTTTATGTACTTTATTGTGGCATTCATTTTGGCGTTAGTGCAATCTAAAAGTTTAATAGTGGCAATATTAGCAATACCGGCGATACTAATTCAGTTTGAAGGTTATGGTTATGGTTTTTTAAAATCGTTTGTAAATGTGCAGCTATTAAAAAAAGATGCAAAACTTGTGTTTCCAGAATTATTCTTTAAATTATAGAAATGAAAGATATTAAATCAAGGTTTTTAAGATTTGTAAGTAGCAAGAAAATAAATGTTTTTGCTTTATTTCTTGCCTTATCATTTACCATTTTAATCTTAAATAAACTGTCTAGAACATTTACAAATACCATTACTTTTTCTGTAAACACCGTTAATATTCCAGAGACGTTTGTGGTTTTAAATGATAGTAGTCAGCAATTAAATGTGACGCTAAAAACATATGGTTTTAAGTTTTTAAGATATTATTTGTCTAGTCCGAAGTTAACTGTAGATTACGACGATAAATTAAGTTTAACCGATTCTACATTTTCATGGAATCAGCAACGCTCTTATTCTAAAATTAACGACCAGTTTGATAAAGATGTTGAAGTGATTAGTATCTCTCCAGATGTGTTAAAGTTTAAATACGACGAAAATGCAACTAAAGACATACCAGTCGTATTGAATAAGAAAGTTCAGTTTAGTCCCGGATATGATGTTTTAAAGGGATTTACTATAACTCCAGATACCATTCATGTTGTCGGACCTGAGAAAATACTCAAAGCATTAACGCATATTGAAACGGTACCTCTGGATTTAAAAGATGTACATTTAGACATTGGTCAAACGCTTAAATTAGAATTGCCAGAAAATAAGGATCACATTCAGTTTTCGCATGAAAGTGTGCGTTTGTCGGCTAAAGTAGAAAAGTTTACCGAAGGTGTTTTTAATATTCCGGTGGCCATAAAAAACGTTCCAAGTAATCTATCTTTAAAATATTATCCAAAATCAGTTTCTGTTTCATATTACACCAATTTAGATGGTTTTAAAGACGTGCAGGAAAAAGACTTTAAAGTCGAATGCGATTATGCTAAGCATTTAGAAAATCAGTCGTATTTAGTGCCAGAATTGGTTGCTAAACCAGAATCGGTTAAGAGTGCTAAAATTATTCAACAAAAAATAGAATTTATAATTACAGAATGATAGTTGTTGGTATTACAGGAGGTATTGGTAGTGGTAAGTCTACCGTAGCAAGAGCGTTTCATAAAACGTACGGAATTCCTATGTATATTTCTGATGACGAAGCCAAGTTACTTATGGTGCAATCTCCAGAGATTAAATCGGAATTAATTGCATTGTTTGGAGCCGATACCTATAAAGATGGCGCCCTAAATAAACCGTTTATTTCTGATGCTATTTTTAACGATAAGGTGCTGTTAGAAAAAATGAATGCCATAGTGCATCCAAGAGTTGCCAAGCATTTTAAAACATGGGTTAGTAAACAAGATTCTGCGTATATTTTAAAAGAATCTGCAATTTTGTTTGAAAGTCATGCCGATACGTCTTGCGATTTTATTATTACGGTGACTTTAGATAAAGCGACTAAGGTTGAGCGTATACTAAAACGAGATAATACCACTGTCGAAAAGATAGAATCTATAATGAATAAGCAGTGGGACGATGCTAAAAGAATATCAAAATCTGACTTCGTAATTGTGAATGACACGATGGCTCATATGCAAGACCAAGTAGATGAAATTCACAACACAATACTTAATAAAATTAAATAAAAGAGCAATTTTAACAAATTTGTTAATGTAAGGTTAAATGTTAAAAAAGCTAAATGTTAAAATGTTAATTTTGAACGATGAGTAAGAAATTGTTTATATTGTTAGTGATACTAATGAGCCTATCGCTAATAGGTATCATCTTTGTACAAGCACGATATATTAGCGACTCAGTGGAAAATGAAGAGGAGCAATTTACATTTAATGTAAAGAAAGCCTTGAGTTTTGTGTCTAAAGATATAGAACAACGTGAATTAAATACTTACTTTAAAAAGTTTCAACGTTTAGTAGACCAGAAGAAGGATGCAGATACGATTGCAATTACCCAACTTCTATTTAATCAGCAAAACGAAAGTACAGATGAAACTTTAATTTATAGAAGTGGAATATTAGAAGAGAACTATAAGTTGTCGTCTTCGATCTTTGACATTGGTTTAGATAGTATTAATATTAAACGTATTATTAGTAAATCTGAAACTAAAGTTTACAGTAATAAAAGTGTTATAGAAAACAATGTTAATGTAAGCCCGGTTTTAAGTATTTCTAAAATTGGACGATTTAATGAAGCTGAAAAACAAAGTTTTGAAGATGCATTTAAAGTTTTAACCAGTAGAACACCAATTTATAAGCGTGTTAAGAAGGAAGAAATTACACGATTGTTGTCTAAAAAACTTCACGAAGATAATATAGATATCGATTACGAATATGCTATTTATAGTAACGATTTAGCAACTAAAGTGCAAAGTGAAGGTTTCGAACTTAAAGACGATAAAACGTTTAGTGTGCCTATTTTTCAAAATGAAAATAGTCAGAACAACTTTAGGTTACTGGTTAATTTTCCAGAACGAAACAAGTTTATCATGTCGTCTATAGTGGGTATGACATTGTTATCTTTCTTATTTACTTCTATTATAATTATTGCATATACAAGTGCTTTATATCAGTTGGTAAAACAACGTAAGATTTCAGAAATTAAGAATGATTTCATTAATAATATGACGCATGAGTTTAAAACACCAATTGCAACCATTAATTTGGCTTTGGATGCGATAAAGAATCCGAAGATTATCGATGATAAAGAGAAGGTGATGCGTTATCTTAATATGATTAAAGAAGAGAATAAACGTATGCATGCACACGTTGAAAATGTATTAAGAATATCTAAACTTGAAAAAAATGAACTAAATATTAGTAAGGATAGTGCCGATTTGCACGACTTAATACATGATGCTATTACACACGTTGAATTAATAGTAGAAGATAGACAAGGCTTTATACATTTACATTTAGATGCCGAAAAATCTTCTGTATTAGCGAGTGAAACGCACTTTACAAATGTTATAGTTAATATGTTAGATAATGCTATAAAATACTCTCCAGAGGCACCAAAAATAGATGTGTATACGGAGACTGTAGGAAATAGTGTTTTATTAAAAATAAAAGACCAAGGTAGCGGTATGAGTAAAGCCGCACAAAAACGAGTTTTTGAAAAGTTTTATAGAGAACACACAGGAAACATACATAATGTAAAAGGTCATGGTCTAGGCCTTGCATATGTTAAACGAATAGTAGATGATCATCAAGGTCATATTTCGGTGGAAAGTGAAAAAGGAAAAGGGAGTACATTTATTGTTAAACTTCCATTAATATCATAAAAGTTATGAGCGAGCAACATAAGAAAATATTGTTAGTAGAGGATGATCCAAATTTTGGAACCGTACTTAAAGATTATTTAACCATGAACGATTACGAAGTTACCCATGCTAAAAATGGTATGGAAGGTTTCGAAAAGTTTAAAAAGGACGATTTTGATTTATGTATCCTAGATGTAATGATGCCTTATAAAGATGGGTTTACTCTAGCTAAAGAAATCAGAGAAAAAAATACTGAAGTGCCTATTATTTTCTTAACAGCGAAAGCGATGAAAGAAGATGTGTTAAGAGGTTATAAAGTTGGTGCAGACGACTATTTAAACAAGCCTTTTGATAGTGAAGTACTATTAATGAAGATTCATGCTATAATACAGCGTAAAGCTTCAGAAACAGTTACAGATAGTAAGCAATTCGAATTTAAGATTGGTAACTTCGACTTAAATTCGAAACTAAGATTCTTAAAACTAAACGGAGAAGATCCTATAAAATTATCTCCTAAAGAGAATGAATTATTACGTTTGTTAGCTTTACACGAAAATGACTTAATGCCTAGAGAATTGGCATTGACTAAGATTTGGAGAGACGACAACTATTTTACATCTAGAAGTATGGATGTGTATATCGCTAAATTAAGAAAGTACTTAAAAGGCGATGAAAATGTTGAAATTTTAAACATACACGGTGAAGGTTTCCGTTTGGTAGTAAACAACCAAAATGGATAATAAACATCACATAAAATAAAAAAAATCCAGCTATAAGCTGGATTTTTTTATGCGTAAAAGTTATGTTTTATTATGCGCTTCAAACTTAAATACGACCTCCATTTTTAGAGATTAATTACAAGTTCTAAGCGTTAAACAATTATTTATAATAACAAGCCTAGTATTTGTGCACATATAATTAAAAGCACCATAGCAATAGGATATACGGTAGCATAAGCAACCGAAGGTGCATCTGTTTTAGTCATCGTATCTACAGCCGCTAATCCCGGTGTACTAGTCATAGATCCCGTTAACGTTCCTAACAATGTTAATGTATTTATCTTAAAGAAAATTCGAGCTATTATAGTGGCTATAAGCATTGGAACAAAAGTAATAAGTCCACCAATTAAGAACAATTTAATACCGTATTGCATGTACGTTTCTACAAGTGTGGCTCCGGCTTTAGTTCCTACTACGGCTAAGAATAACATTAATCCGAATTGTCTTAATAACTGGTTGGAGTTTCCACTCATTACCCAAAGGATATTCCCAGTTTTCCCGATTCTACCTAATACCATCGCAACTATTAAAATACCTCCAGTTAGTCCCAAATTAAAAGTAAAGGCATCTCCAAAAGAAATCGATACGCCTCCTACTAAAATACCTATTACAATACCTAAAGCAAGTGGGAAAAAGTCTGTGTCGGAAAGTTTACTTTTATTATCGCCGATTAGATTCGATATTTGTGACACGCAGCTCTTCTGGCTAGATATCATAAGTTTATCACCTATTTGTAGTCTTAGTGTAGAGTTCGGAGATAAATCAATACCACTTCTTCTAATGCGAGTAATTGTGGCGTTAAAATTGTCTTTTAGATTTAATTCTCCTAACGTTTTATTCACCAAAGAGGTCTTCGTCATTAAATAGGATTGTACCACAAAATCTTCACCTAAAGACATTTCTACATCTACTCTAGGGCCAATAAGTACTTCTACACGTCTTAAGGCTTCTTCTGTACCCACTACACGTATGTAATCACCTTTATGTAGTCTAGAATCTTTTTGAGGGACAAAGGCCTTATTTTCGTGTTTTATTCTCGAGACAACACCTTTTGTCATAGAGCGTACTTGTAGCTCTTCTAGAGTTTTACCAATAGCTCCTATATTATCAACTTGAAATGTACTTCTAACAATAGTATCGTAGTGACCATGGGTCTTAGCCTCGTAAATTTGTTCTTCATTTGTTAAATTAATTCTGAATATTTTCGGATATAATTTCACAAATAGTATGACTCCAATAACTCCAAACGGATACGCAATACCATAACCAATAGATGCTAACGGAGATTGAGTGACATCGATGGCTGTCGCTAAACCAGGTGTACTAGTTAAAGCGCCTGCCATTAAACCAATGGCAATAGACTTATCGATTCCCATAAACTGAATAGAAAGGAAAGTAATAAATGCAGCGGAGAATACAATTAAAGCAGCGATAATAACTAAGTTCTTTCCGTTTTCTCTAAAAGATTCGAAAAATCCAGGACCGGCTTGCAAACCAATAGTATAAATAAATAAAATTAATCCGATTTTCTGTAGAATATCCGGTAACTCCACTCCTAAGTGTCCAAATAGTAAGGCCACAAATATTATGGCAGAGACGTCTAACGAAATCCCTTTTACTTTGATGTTACCGATTATAAACCCGATACAAATAATTAAAAAGAGAGCTAAATAGGTGGCGTTTAAAAATTCCATAGGTTACATTTTAATAGGGTGCAAAAGTAATTAGTATAATAAAGTTAGCACATGACTTTTATCATTATATATTAGATAAAACTAGCAATATAAAATTTAAGAATTGAGATGTTCAACACGTGTGTTTTCATAATGACAGAAAAATAAGGTGATATTTAGTTTTAATATCATGGCTAATTTAAGCCTTTTTACTCGTCCTTATAAATTAATGAAAGTGTATATCTCTATTATTGGTGAATTTTTAAAATACGTCTATAATTTAAAAGAAAACACAGATTTAGAGGCGGTAAGTACATTAATTTTAAATTTAACGATTTATAACTTTTTTTGTATGTCCTTAATAATGGTTTCAATTGGGGTTTCGTAATCAAACCATAAGGTCTCCGTATTTCTTTTAAACCATGTTAATTGGCGTTTTGCAAATCGTCTTGAGTTTTTCTTGATTTCTGAAATTGCAAAATCTAAGGTGTATTCCCCGTTTAAATAATTAAAAAGCTCTTTATAGCCAACAGTATTTAACGCATTTAAATGTTGTTTGTCTACAAGTTGTTTTACTTCATCTAGGAGGCCTTGCTCCATCATAATATCCACACGTCTGTTTATACGGTCGTAAATAATCTCACGGTCTGCTTTTAGTCCAACTGTAATGGTCTTAAAAGGACGATTGTCTTTATCCTTATTTAAAAAAGAAGAATAAGGTTGCCCGGTACCAATACAAATTTCTAGCGCTCTAATTACGCGATGCGGATTATCTATAGCAATAGTCTCATAAGACTTTGGATCCAGTTGTTTTAATTGACTTTGCAAGGCTTGTAAACCTTCTGCATCTAATTGTGCATTTAAACCCGTTCGTATATTATAATCAACTTTTGGGAAATTATCTAAACCACGGGTTACAGCATCTACATACAGCCCAGAGCCACCTACCATGATGGCGGTACGATGCGTCTTAAATATGTGCTCTAAAGTTTGAAGCGCCTCTTTTTCAAAAGTTCCAACATTATACACATCTTCAACCGATTTATTATGGATAAAATGATGAGGAGCTTGCGCTAATTCATCCGCTGTTGGAGCCGCTGTACCAATTTGCATCTCTTTAAAAAACTGTCTAGAATCGGCAGAAATAATCTCTGTATTAAAATAATTCGCAAGTTTAATACTAAGTGCTGTTTTGCCAATTGCTGTTGGTCCAACTATAGATATAAGGTAGTGATTTGTGTCCAAAATTTTAATTATTATGAAGAGGTTCGCCGCAATTATAACAATTTTGTGCGCCATCTCTATGATCGCTTTTCAGGCAATTAGAACACGATTGAGAATTTAAACGAACTTTTTTTACATTAGGTTGATCTGGTATGGCGTTTTTGTTACTATTATTCTGACTAGAATATTCGGCCGAAACAATGCCTGTAGGTACAGCAATAATTCCATAACCTAAAATCATTATTACCGACGCTATAAATTGTCCGAGAGGAGTTTGTGGTGCGATATCTCCAAAACCAACGGTAGTAAGGGTTACTATACACCAATACACACTTTTGGGGATATTGGCAAATCCTTCATTTTTGTCTCCTTCAATTAAATACATAATGGTTCCCAAAATAACCGCAAGGATAATGACAGCAAATAAAAACACCGAAATTTTTGCACGACTAGCTTTTAAAGCAGTTGTAAGATTATTAGATGCTCCTAAAAATCGAGCTAATTTTAAGATTCTAAAAACTCGTAATAGGCGTAACGCTCTTAAAGCGACTAGGGCATGTGTGCCAACAAAAATGATAGATAAATACTTTGGTGCTGTAGATAGTAAATCGATAACACCATAAAAGCTAAAGATGTATTTAAACGGCTTTTTTACTGTAATAATTCGGGCAATGTATTCTAATGTAAATAATATGGTTATTACCCATTCCGAAATATTTAAAAAACTATGATATTGTATATCTATCGAGTCTACGCTTTCAAGCATTACCAAAAGTATACTCGCAATAATTGCTATAAGTAGTATGATATCGAACAACTTCCCCGCAGGCGTATCCGCTTCATAAATAATTTCATGCAACTGCGTTTTCCAGTTTTTGTCTCGTTTTGGTTCAATCATAAAATAAAAGTAAGAAAAGTAAGTTTGTTTTTCTTAAATAAATGGAGTTAACCTAAAATATAGATGTTAAGCAGGAAGCTGAATAATTTTGAGTTTTTTATGACTTCGTAAATAACTCTGAATAATATGTTGAGAATCTCTATTGTTTTCCATTTTGGTAATAATAGATTCTAAGACTTTAATATTACTAATTTGATAATTTAAATTGAAAAATCCTAAACCTACAAACTGGCCATCTTTAATATAAATAGCACTGCGTTCTTCAATTTCTCGACCGCGATCTATAATTATCATATTTTTATGGACGTAACTGTTTTTCTCTATAAGTTCCTGAACTCGTAAGTTGTATTCTTCTGGAGATTCTTCAGTAACACAGGCTCCATGACAGGTTTTTAGGCCATAATTAAAACACGGTTTCTCTGTATTTACAGTCGATAGTCCCGTTAATTGTAGGCATAAATTATAAGCTTCCACATTATGCTCAATAAAGTAATGGGCACTTTGCTTATTACTAAATGTTGTAATGGGCTTTTTACGTCCATCGGCAACATCAACCTTTAAATTTATATAACCATTTTTATCCTTAAATGCATACAGTGCATGGGTGTAATGCGTACGTTTTCTGGCCCGATTGTATATTGGTTTTAAACGCTTTATTTCTTCATTTTCTTTGAGTAATGCTACAAGCTCACTTCCGGTTTCTTCGTAAGTTACGGCTGTAACATGAAGCTGAATTTTTTTAGATTTAGAATTTGGAGCAGTAAAATGCTGGTTAACACGACGTTTTATATTTCTGCTTTTTCCAATATAAATAATGTCTCCGCCTTCCTTATGAATGTAATACACACCAGTAATGGCAGGAAGTTCTTCAACAATATCTATAAGTTTTCTATCTAATTTTTTCGGATTATGACCTTCCTTTATAGAAGATTGAATGATTTGTTTTGTGGTATCTTTTGTTTGCAGTAATTTAAATAATTTTACTGTAGCCAATGCATCTCCATTTGCACGATGTCTATCGGTAACCGGAATACCTAGCGATCTAACTAGCTTTCCTAGACTATAAGACGGCTGATCTGGAATTAAATCTTTAGATAATTCTACTGTACATAGAGTATTGCGCTTAAAATCGTATCCCAAACGGTTAAACTCTGTTCGCAGTATACGATAATCGAATTCTGAATTGTGTGCAACAATAATACAGTCTTCGGTAATTTCAATAATGCGTTTTGCAACCTCGTAAAATTTAGGTGCATTTTTAAGCATATTGTTATTAATCCCTGTAAGCTTAACCACAAACGGTTGGATGTTCCGTTCTGGATTTACTAAGGTTATAAATTGATCTACAACGGTGTGTCCGTCGTATTTATGAATAGCAATTTCGGTAATGCCTTCTTCATTAAATTTACCACCTGTGGTCTCTATGTCTAAAATTGCGTAAATAATATACTCTTAAAAAATTAATAATTACGGACTCCAAAAATACTACTTCCAATACGAACCATAGTACTTCCACAAGCAATAGCTACTTGGTAATCGCCACTCATTCCCATCGAAATGGTTTTAAACTGAGAAGGATTGCTATGTATTGCTTTTAAAGTATTAAAGGTAGTTTTTAATTGGGTAAATTCAGATTTTATTTGCGATTCATTCTCGGTGAATGTTGCCATTCCCATAATACCCACAATATTAATATGTGCTAATTCTGAAAATGAGTCCGATTTTAGGATTTCAACAGCTTCAGCCTCACTCATTCCAAATTTAGAGTCTTCATCTGCAATTTTAATCTGAAGCAAACAATCTATAACACGATCGTGTTTTTGGGCTTGTTTGTTTATTTCTCTCAATAATTTTTCGTTTTCAACACCATGAATTAAATGCACAAAAGAAGCCATGTATTTTACTTTGTTACGCTGTACATGACCAATCATATGCCATTGGATGTCTTTTGGTAAGAGCTCATGTTTTTCGGCCATTTCCTGAATTTTATTTTCCCCAAAAATACGTTGTCCAGCATCGTAAGCTTCTTGTAAATCGCTAACAGGTTTGGTTTTGGAAACAGCAACTAGAGTTACATGTTCAGGTAATGTTTCTTTTATATGAGTTAAATTTTGTTTAATAGACATATTGAGTAATTATGCTTTAAAATTTGTAAGTGTATAACCTTTTAATCGTGTATGAAATTGAAGTTTTTGAATAGAAATAATTCTTATTTTAAAAATTGACTGGAGATAACCTCTGCTTTTCTACTCGTTGAATAATCATAAAAACCTTCACCTGATTTTATACCTAGTTTTCCGGCTCTCACCATGTTTACAAGTAGGGGAGAAGGTGCGTATTTCGGGTTTTTAAAGCCGTCGTACATTACATTTAAAATAGATAAACACACATCTAAACCAATAAAATCGGCTAATTGTAAAGGCCCCATAGGGTGAGCCATTCCTAATTTCATTACGGTATCAATTTCTTTTACACCGGCAACACCATTGTATAAGGTTTCGATAGATTCGTTAAGCATAGGCATTAAAATACGGTTGGCAACAAATCCAGGATAATCGTTAACTTCTACCGGATCTTTTCCTAAAGTTTTCGAAATTTCCATTATCGTTTTAGTCACCGCATCACTCGTGTTATATCCACGAATAATTTCTACCAATTTCATAATTGGAACGGGATTCATAAAATGCATCCCAATGACCCTATCTGGACGATTGGTAACCGCCGCAATTTGGGTAATAGATATAGAAGATGTGTTTGTTGCTAAAATGGTTTTAGCATTACAGATGTCACTTAACTGCTTAAATATTTTGAGCTTTAAATCTAAATGTTCTGACGCCGCTTCAATAACTAAATCGGCATTATTTACGCCTGAATTTATATCTGTAAATGTAGAAATCCGACTTAGAGTCTCGTGTTTTTGAGTTTCCGAAATAACAGCTTTAGAAATTAGGCGGTCAAGATTTTTAGTAATTGTAGCTAACCCTGTATTTAAAGATGCCTCATTTATATCTATTAAAGAAACATTAAATCCACTTTGGGCAAAGGTATGTGCAATACCATTTCCCATGGTTCCTGCTCCTACGACTGCTATGTTTTTCATGATCGTAAATTATTAATAGGTGTTATTAAAAGAGGTAAAATGAAATGGAACTGCGTTTTTAAAACTGATCAATAATCATATTAGCTACACGTAAAGCTTCGGTTCCGTCGTGTAAAGTTACAACAGGTTTTGTGTCATTATTTATGGCGTCTGCAAAAGTTTCTAATTCGTCTAAAATAGCATTGTTATTCGCCACATCAGGATTTGCAAAATAGATTTGTTTTTTAATACCTTCAGCATTCTGTAAAATCATATCAAAATCTCCAGGTTCTTTAGGCGCATCTTTCATTTTAACAACTTCACATTTCTTTTCTAGAAAATCGACAGAGATATAAGCATCGCGCTGAAAGAAACGTGTTTTACGCATGCTCTTTAGTGAAATTCTACTAGCTGTAAGGTTCGCAACACACCCATTTACAAATTCAATTCTTGCATTTGCAATATCTGGAGTTTCACTAATTACCGAAACACCACTAGCGCTTATATGTTTTACTTTAGATTGTACAACACTTAGAATAATGTCTATATCGTGAATCATTAAATCTAAAACTACAGGAACATCTGTTCCTCTAGGGTTAAATTCGGCCAAACGATGTGCTTCAATAAACATTGGTTTATCTAGTAAATCTTTTATGGCGGTAAATGCAGGATTAAAACGTTCTACGTGTCCAACTTGCCCTTTTACTTTGTACTCGGCAACTAAAGTTCTTAAAGCTTCAGCTTCTTGAACAGTATTAGTTATTGGTTTTTCAACAAAAATATTTTTGCCTTTAGAGATTGCTAATTTGGCACAGTCGTAGTGAGAAAGAGTAGGTGTTACAATATCTACAACAGCGACAGCATCTATTAATTCTTCTACAGTTTCGAAAAATTTGTAACCAAATTCGGCTTCAACTTTTCTAGCATTTTCTTTATCTGCATCATGAAAACCGATGAGTTCGTATTTATCTGATTGATTTAGAAGTCTTAAATGAATTTTTCCGAGGTGACCAGCACCAAGAACTCCAACTTTTAGCATGTGAATAGGATTTTAAACAAAAATAAGATTTTTTATGAGTTTTAAATACTAATAAAATTTTAAAAAAAGATTTACTTTTGCAAAACTTATAATTCTTCAAAACTCAAAATAAAACACACCCTCTTGAAAGACACTTTTAAACATCAAGGATTACGACAACAATTGGTAAATACACTGAAAAATAAAGGCATTACAGATGTAAATGTGCTTAAAACGATAGGGAATATACCAAGACATTTGTTTATGGATTCTAGCTTTTTAGATCATGCATATCAAGATAAAGCATTTCCTATTGCGGCCGATCAAACCATTTCTCAGCCATACACAGTGGCCTTTCAAACCGAATTATTAAAGATTAAACGCGAGGCTAAAATTTTAGAAATTGGAACAGGAAGTGGTTACCAAACTGCTGTATTATGTGAATTGGGTGTAAAGGTTTATAGTATTGAACGCCAATTAGAGTTGTTTAAAAAAACGAGTAAATTTTTGCCTAAATTAGGATACCGCCCAAAACAATTAATTTTTGGAGATGGCTATAAAGGGATGCCTGAAGAAGCGCCTTTCGATGGAATTATTGTAACAGCGGGTGCGCCTTTTGTCCCGACTCCTTTATTAAGTCAGTTAAAAATAGGTGGACGTTTAGTGATTCCTGTAGGGGATCAGGTGCAAACCATGACACTTTTTGTAAGAAAAGGGCCTAAAGAATTTGAAAAACACGAGTTTGGTGAATTTCGTTTTGTGCCACTATTAGAGGATAAAAATTAATAATCATCGTCTTTTTGTAAAAACTCAGCGGGAATTGGTTTGGTTTCAGATTCGTTTGTCCATAATAGATTAATAATCCACCAACGATTCCCGTCGAACATTAATTGAATACTATTAATACCTTTTGCAAAAGGTTCTTTATCGTTTTCGGAATGATAGGCCTCAAAGGTGCTAAACACCTGTGTGATGTCGCCAAATGTATGTACAATTCTGTGAATCTCTTTTTCGTGAAACCCGTTTTTTAGCATCCAAGATTTAGAGGCTTTAACGTATTCGGCAGGCGTCATGTACTTCGCTTGTAATTTACCTTCGTAATCGACTCCTGTAGTAATTAATTTAGCTTCCTCTTTAAACAAAAATTGAAATAAATCCCAGTCGCGTTTTTCTTTCTTATCGCCAGAAAGCGACAGATATAACGTTCCTAAAGTAGTTTCTAAAGATTTTACTAAGGGGTTATAATTGGTTTTTTGTATAACAACTTCTTTCTTTTTTTGTGCTGTTGCAGTAGAAATCAGAAAAAAACTTAACCCGAAGACGAATAATAATTTTTTCATTTTAATGAATTTTTACAAACTAATTGGAGTCATCCATTTTGTTCTTAATGTTAATTGTTCGGCTGATGGCGATGCGTTTAACGAGAATGTATTCTCAGTTTCATTATAATCGATACCTATTTTATTGTAATACGCTTTAATTGGTAAAGGTTTAGTATTTACAATAAAGTCGTCTATAAAAAATTGAATTTCAGGATAGGTTTCTTTTACAAATGTAGAGAAGAAAGTCGCGTCGTCGAAAGGTGTATGTGGACCGTATTTTTTAGCTAAATCGTTAATCACGTCAATATAGCCTCGTTTCCCGTTAGATAATTCTAATATTTTTATGTCTAAAAGTCCTGCTACAATTGCACCTTTCATGTATATATTCCCGTATTGTTTTTGGCCCGCTGGCGTGTAAGAGGTAAGAGACAATTGCTCTAAGCTTAATGCGGGATCAAAATATTTCGAATCGATCGCTATTTTTTTAGATAGCGTATTAAAATAATCATCGGTAGGTTTTAAGCCTGAACGAAAAAGCATCATATGTGCAGCCCATTCGGTAGTGCCTTCGTACAACCACAAATGTCTTGAGGCTACGGGTGTAATAAAGTTAAACTGATCTACAATTTCACTATGGATATTTAAAGGCGTAACTACATGGAAAAATTCGTGTGCAGCGACTTCTACAACTTGCTCTTCAAGATTTGCCCATTGGTCTTCTTTATAGATGTATTCTGAGCTGTAAGAGTGCTCCCAAGCACCATTAGTGGTGTCTTCAAAATGGAATAAAAAAGTATAGTTTTTTACAGGTAGCCCTTCAAGAAATCCGCTAGCCGAAACCAACATGTTTTTCATGGATTCTAAAATTTGATCAGAGGTTACTAAGCCTGTTTTAGAATAGGTGTAAATATCTACATTTGTCCCTTCTACATTCATACTGGCTTTGGTTAAATTTCCAAGCAAAATAGGAGAGTCTACAACTTTATCGTAGTTTTCTGCAACGTATAAACTGTCACTGTTTTTACTTAAGGCCGTACCAACTGTCCATGTTTTAGGATAGTCTAATTTTATAGTAATCGGACTGTTTTGTTTATCTTTAAAATAACCAAATACAGCTTGCCCATTTATTAAGGTATGGTCGTTTTCAATGGACGTTCCGCACATTAAATAGATTTTGTTTTCTGAAACGGGAGTGTCCCAAGTTTCTGAAATTTCATATTCTATTTTTGAAATTTTTTCTGGAGAGGTTAACTCAAATTGGTTAATAGAAATTTGATGTGTTGTTAACTCATTGCCATTAGCATCAAACGCTTTAAAATGTTTAACATAGCGCCCAATATCCATAACTTGATAGGTTCCAGGAGCAGTAGAAGCAAACTGATAAATAGAATTTACGGCTGTAAGTGCGGGTGGTGTAACGGTAACTTTATAGGTGTCGTCTGATCGGTCTAAAAGATTGACTTCAAATTTTACAGATTCTACTGTTTTTGTGGCCGTGTTTTTTGACCCGCCGCAAGAATATAGAGCAAACGTAAAGGCTAATAAGGTAATTCTAAAGCTTAATTTCATGGAATCTAAAAGATGTATATGGTAGTGTTTTATTTATAAATTTTCTTAACCCGATCTAAATTTCGTTTGTTATCACGGTCTTTAATAGATTCTCGCTTATCATACAACTTCTTCCCTTTAGCCAAAGCAATATTTAACTTCGCAAATCCTTTATCGTTAATAAAGAGTTTTAGCGGGACTATGGTTAATCCGCTGTTTTTAACTTCTTTTTCGAGCTTCTTAAGTTCGCGTTTGTTTAATAATAATTTTCGCTCGGCTTTCGGGCGGTGATTATAATAATTACCAAATGCATATTCTTCAATATTCATGTTAATTACAAACAGTTCACCTTTCTCATTGAATTCGCAAAAGCTTTCTGCGATAGATGCTTTACTACTTCTAATGGACTTTATTTCTGTACCGGAAAGGACTATTCCAGCAGTATATTTATCTAAGATCTCGTATAAAAAACGAGCTTTCTTATTTTGGATGTTTATCTTTTTTTGCATAGTTGTCAAAGATAAATAATTAAATATAACTTTTAATAGCCTTAGGCTTCAATAACATTAATTGTAAAGCGAATTTGATTGTAAAATGATAATTGTCTTACAAATCCTAGATTAATGTTTGGAATACATTTTTATACAGGTGCACTAGATGTGCTAATAAACAGGATCTTTGGGATTATAATGATAAAAACTGCTTTTTTAGTTTTTTAGAATTAGAGCATTATTGATTTAAATGGAGTATTATTATTACGAATACAGTTAATCATTGGGTGAAAATGTTATAAATTTGTATTTTTAAGAATCAAACTATTTAAACAAACATTATGAAAAAAACAACATTATTATTTGCTTTTGCTTTAATGCTAAGTGCTGCAAGCGTATTTGGACAGGCTAGAAAAGAGTTAAACTTCGGGTTGATAGGTGTTAACTACGAAATTCCTGTACATGAAAACATTACTATTGCTCCAGGAGTTGGAACCGATTTCAATTTGGATTGGGTTAACATAGGTGTTAAAGGAAATTACTATTTCGATGAGCTTTTTGGAATTTCAGATGACGCTTGGGATGTTTACGGTGGTGCAAATGCAGGTTATGCTATTTACTCTGGAGATGATGATTTAGAAAGCAGTGATTTAAGTCTAGGTCTGCAAGTAGGAGGTAGATGGTTTTGGAATGATAAGTGGGGTTTATATGCTGAAATATCAGGAGGTTCAATCTTTGTTCCTGCGATTGGAGTTACAATGAAATTATAATACCGAATCAATTATATTTAAAATGCCTTAAGAATATCTTCTTAAGGCATTTTTTTATGCTTTACTTGTAAGTAAATATAGTGTAAAATATAAAAGCAATGCTTATCTGTTATCAGACTCACATTGCTTTTATTTACTAACCAACCTTACATCATTTAACGGAGGTAAATGTGTTATATTATAAAGAATTTCTGCTTTAACAAAACTTTATTACTCCTCTTCGTGAACTAAGGTTTCTTGGTTTCTAAAAACCAATTCATTATCGAAATTATCTAGTAAAATAATACTATCTGTGGTGACTTTTCCAGAAAGTATGTCTTTACTTAAAGCGTTTAAAACTTCTTTCTGAATTACACGTTTTACTGGTCTTGCTCCGTATTCTGGATTATATCCCTTTTCGGCTAAGTAAGTTACCGCTTCCTGAGTCGCATCGAAAGTAATGCCTTGTTGAGCTATCATTTTAGAGATGCCTTTTAATTGTAAACTTACAATTTCTCTAATGTTCTCTTTGCTTAGCGGTGTAAACATAATCGTGTCATCAATTCTATTTAAAAACTCTGGTCTAACGGTTTGCTTTAACAATGCAAGTACGTCGATTTTAGCAATTTCAATAGCACTGTCAACGTCTTTAGTGGCTTCAAATCGATCTTGAATAATTTGACTTCCCATATTGGATGTCATAATAATTATTGTGTTTTTAAAATCGGCGACCCGTCCTTTGTTGTCTGTTAAACGTCCTTCATCTAATACTTGTAATAAAATATTAAAGGTGTCTGGGTGTGCTTTTTCAATTTCATCTAGCAATACTACAGAATAAGGTTTTCTACGTACAGCTTCTGTTAATTGTCCACCTTCGTCGTATCCTACGTATCCTGGAGGCGCTCCAACCAATCTGCTTACAGAATGACGCTCTTGATATTCACTCATATCAATACGAGTCATGGCATTTTCGTCGTCGAATAAATACTCGGCCAAAGCTTTTGCTAATTCCGTTTTACCCACACCAGTGGTTCCAAGGAATAAAAAGGTTCCTATAGGTTTTTGCGGGTTTTGTAAACCTGCTCGACTTCGTCTCACGGCATCGCTCACAGCTTCTATGGCTTCTTCTTGTCCTACCACACGTTTGTGTAATTCGTCTTCCAAATGCAATAACTTGTCACGTTCGCTTTGTAACATTTTAGTTACAGGAATTCCCGTCCATTTTGCGACTACTTCTGCAATATCGTCGTAAGTGACTTCTTCCTTGATTAAAGAGCTGTCCGATTTGTTTTCACTTAAATCTTTTTGAAGTAAATCTAAACGCTCTTGAGCATCTTTAATTTTTCCGTAACGAATTTCTGCAACTTTACCGTAATCACCTTCGCGTTCTGCACGTTCTGCTTCAAGCTTAAAGTTTTCAATATCTAACTTTGCTGTTTGAATATTATCTACAACCTCTTTTTCACTTTTCCACTTCGCATTAATTTCATTACGATTTTCTTTTAAGTTCGCTAAATCAACTTTTAGACTTTTAAGTTTTACTTCGTCTTTTTCACGTTTTATGGCTTCGATTTCAATTTCTAACTGCATGATCTTTCTGTCTAACACATCAAGTTCTTCTGGTTTAGAATTGATTTCCATACGCAATTTAGAAGCCGCTTCATCCATTAAGTCAATTGCCTTATCTGGTAAAAAACGATTTGTAATATAACGTTCAGATAATTCTACCGCACCAATAATAGCTTCGTCTTTAATACGTACTTTATGGTGTGTTTCGTACTTTTCTTTAATACCACGTAAAATAGAAATCGCACTTTCGGTATCTGGTTCGTTTACCATTACTTTTTGGAAACGACGTTCTAGGGCTTTGTCTTTTTCAAAATACTTTTGATATTCATCTAAAGTTGTGGCTCCGATGGAACGTAATTCTCCACGCGCTAATGCCGGTTTTAAAATGTTTGCAGCATCCATTGCACCTTGTCCGCCTCCAGCACCAACAAGCGTATGAATCTCGTCTATAAATAAAACGATATCGCCTTCGCTGTCTGTAACTTCTTTAATAACGGCTTTTAATCGTTCTTCAAATTCTCCTTTATATTTAGCACCTGCAATAAGAGCTCCCATATCTAAGGCAAAAATTTGCTTATCTTTTAAATTATCTGGTACATCACCATCTACAATTCTATGTGCTAAACCTTCGGCAATTGCAGTTTTACCCGTTCCTGGTTCTCCTACTAAAATTGGGTTGTTTTTTGTTCGTCTGGTTAAGATTTGTAAGATTCTACGAATCTCTTCATCACGACCAATTACAGGATCTAATTTCCCGTTTTTTGCTAATTCGTTTAAATTTTTAGCATATTTATTTAGAGAATTGTATGTTTCTTCTTGATTTTGGGAGGTTACGCGATCCCCTTTACGTAATTCTTCGATGGCAGCAACAAGTGCTTTTTCTGTGACCCCTTGGTCTTTTAGCATTTGAGCAATTTTGCTTTTCGATTTAAAAATGGCAATAAGTAGGTGTTCGATAGACACATATTCATCGTTCATTTTTTTAGCAATGGTTGAAGCTTCGTTTAGAGCGGTTCCTAAATCGCGGGAAGCCATGATTTCGCCTCCTGAAACTTTAGGAAAATTTTCTATTTGCTTATCTATTGCTTGTTCAAGAATGTTTATGTTTACATTCAATTTTTTTAGAATAAACGGTAACACATTTTCGTCTACTTCAGAAATAGCCTTAAAAACGTGTTCGTTTTCTATATTTTGCTGTCCATTTTCTTGCGCAATTTGTTGCGCCCGTTGTATGGCTTCTTGAGATTTTATTGTATAATTGTTAAAGTTCATTGTTCAAGTGTTTTTCAATGTATAGTCAACTTTCTTACCAATTTTAAAAATAAGACAAAATGTCTGTTCGATGTGTTTTTAATCTGACGATTTGTCTTTTGAGTAAAGTGAGGTGGGATATAAATTTAATGAAAATATGGGATTATTTGATAAAATATTTAGTAGTAATTCTTCTGGAGACAAAGAAGAAAGTGCAATTGTTTGGAGAGCTTTAGTAAATGAAGATCAGTTACATGATATTGTAGAAGCATCTAACGAAAAAGCACAAGCCATTTTTAAACATTCTACGCGCTGTGGAATTAGCAGAATGGTGTTAAGTCAGTTTGAAAAATCGTTTAAAGCTGAAACGGAAATAGATATGTATATGTTAGATTTACTAAATCATCGCAACATTTCAAATGCAATTGCGAGTAAGTTTAATGTTCATCATGAGTCACCACAGCTCTTAATTATAAAAAATGGAGAAGTTGTAAGAACGGCATCTCATGGCGATATTAATTCGGTTGATCTCTTAGCTTTTTAAAACAGAGTGTCGCAACGTTTTAAAATAAAAAATCCGCTTAAAGGTATGTTTTAAGCGGATTTTTTATAAACTACTTCTAAGCATTTAGATGCTTAAAGATGTAAATAATGTTTTTAGTTTCTCGTCTGATGGTCGAGGTGCAGAAGGGTCTACAATAAGTCCTGCAGGATCGATTAAGATAAATCTAGGAATACCATTAATCTTGTAATCTCTTACAAATTGTGACTTCCAGCCTTCTGGAGCCATAACTTGTACGCCACTTAATTCTTTGTCTGCAACCATGGCTAACCAATCTTCTTTAGCTTTGTCCCAAGACCCACCGTGAGTTCTATCGTCGTCTACAGAAAGACTAACAAATGTGATGTTTTTATCGTGATATTCTTTTTCTAAAGCTTTTAAAGCTGGAATTTCTGCTTTGCAAGGTGCGCACCACGTTGCCCAAACATCTATATAAACATATTTTCCTCTTAAGCTTTCTAAAGATGTTGTAGAGCCATCAACATTAACATAGTCAACAAATAAAGGAGATGGTTTTCCTGTCATTTCTTGTTTAAGCATAATGTTTCCAGCGTAGTACTTTTTAGTACCATCTAACATAGGTTGTAAATTTTTTGTTAGCGATTTTGTAACCATAGTATCTATGCTAGGATTGGACTCGTAAAACGTTGTAAGTTCTGTTTCGATTTCCGCAAACTTATCATCTAATGTTTTTAAGTCCATAGACGAAAAATCTTGATCCATAAGTTGTTCTTGCTTTATAGCGTGTTGTGCTAGAAATGTATTGTTTTCTGCTCCTTCGCCTGTATATGCAATACTTTCATCAAATTCTTTAGTGTCTAAGGAGATATTTAAATCGTAACCATTTTTTAAAAATATGGTTGAAGACTCTCCGCCGTCGTAAAAGTTATACAGTCCAGATTCTACTTTTAAAGTATCACTAAAAGTACCGTCAGAATTTACTTTTATTGTTTTGGAATACGAACGACTTCTAATTAAAAGTGAGTCACTATTCTTGTCTATTATTTTTCCTGAAAGTGTTACGTAGTCCTTTTTTGGAGCTTCTTGGCATGCAAATATAGTTAGAGCACTAATTGCAATAAATATTTTTTTCATAAGATGTTTTTAGTACTTCAAAAATAAGTGAATAGTATGAAATATCATTAAATAATTTTAATTGTTTCTATGGTTAGTGTTTAAAGTAGGGTATTGCTAATTTTTTAGTGTAGTTATGGGGAATTTGTAATTAATCCGGTGTAAAGTTGAGGTATTGAAAAGTATTTATTGCAGGTGAACTGCAGTTGTAAATTATAAAGCGAAATATCTTTTTATAATAGGATAGATGTTGTGAATATTATAAATGTAATATCAGTGCAATAGGGGAGAAGTAGTGGTAGGTTATACTGCTAAAAGTTAGATTCTCTATTAAAAAAAAATGCCCTGATAATATTTAATTATCAGGGCTATTTTATAAGGTGTTTTTAATTTAAGATTCAGCAGGATTTTCTTGCTTTTCAATAGTGATAACAAGTTCCTGGTTGGTTTCATCTAAATCCATAAGAATCACATCGCCTTCGTGAATTTTAGAAGTAATGATTTTCTCGGCTAGAGCATCTTCAACATATTTCTGAATGGCTCTTTTTAGAGGACGTGCTCCGTATTGCTTGTCAAAACCTTTTTCAGCAATAAAGCTGGTTGCTTTTTCGCTAAGTCTTAAATCGTATCCTAAATCTTTAATTCTTGATAATAATTTATCAAGTTCGATTTTTATAATGCTATTTAAATCTTCTTTTTCTAAAGTATTAAATACGATAACATCGTCTATTCTGTTCAGAAATTCGGGAGCAAAAGCTTTCTTTAAAGCGCTTTCAATTACGCCTTTTGTATTAGAGGCTTCTTGAGCTTTTTGAGACGCAGTTCCAAATCCAACTCCTGTACCAAAATCTTTCAGCTTACGAGCACCAATATTAGATGTCATGATAATAATCGTGTTTCTAAAATCTATTTTACGACCTAAACTATCTGTTAGATATCCATCGTCTAAAACTTGAAGCATCATATTAAACACATCTGGATGCGCTTTTTCAATTTCATCTAATAGTACAACAGCGTAAGGTTTACGACGAATTTTCTCGGTTAATTGTCCGCCTTCTTCATAACCTACATATCCCGGAGGCGCTCCAACTAATCTAGAAATTGCAAATTTCTCCATGTATTCACTCATATCAATTCTAACAAGAGCGTCTTCACTATCGAATAATTGCTTTGCAAGGACTTTGGCTAATTGCGTTTTCCCTACACCAGTTTGACCTAAAAAGATAAATGAACCAATTGGCTTGTTAGGATCTTTAAGTCCAGCACGATTTCGTTGAATAGCTTTTACAACTTTAGAAACCGCATCGTCTTGACCAATTACTTTACCTTTAATAAGTTCTGGTAAAAGGAATAATTTATTGCTTTCGGTTTGTGCAATTCTGTTCACAGGAATTCCTGTCATCATAGAAACCACATCGGCAACATTATCTTCAGTTACAACTTCACGATGCAGCTTTGTTTCTTCCTCCCATTTGTCTTGGGCGGCTTCCAGTTCTTTTTCAAGACGTTTTTCATCGTCTCTTAATTTGGCAGCTTCCTCGTATTTTTGTTTTTTAACCACAGAGGTTTTAGATTCTCTTACAACTTCTAATTCGTTTTCTAATTGAAGGATTTGTTGCGGTACGTTAATATTGGTAATGTGTACGCGAGACCCTGCTTCGTCTAAAGCATCAATAGCTTTGTCTGGAAGAAAACGATCGGTCATGTAACGATTTGTTAATTTTACACAAGCTTCAATAGCTTCTGGTGTATAATTTACGTTGTGGTGACTTTCGTATTTGTCTTTAATATTGTTTAAGATTTCAATAGTTTCTTCAACCGTAGTTGGTTCTACTATTACCTTTTGGAAACGACGTTCTAAGGCACCATCTTTTTCAATATACTGTCTGTATTCATCCAAAGTTGTTGCTCCAACACATTGGATTTCTCCACGTGCTAAGGCGGGCTTAAACATATTTGAAGCATCTAAACTTCCGGTTGCTCCACCTGCACCAACAATGGTATGAATTTCATCTATAAAAAGAATAATATCATCATTCTTTTCAAGCTCATTCATAACAGCTTTCATGCGCTCTTCAAACTGTCCGCGGTATTTTGTTCCAGCTACTAAACTGGCTAAATCTAAAGTTACCACACGCTTATTAAAAAGTATTCTAGACACTTTTCGTTTAATGATTCTAATAGCTAAACCTTCGGCTATGGCAGATTTACCAACACCAGGTTCACCAATTAAAAGTGGGTTGTTTTTCTTACGTCGGCTTAAAATTTGAGAGACACGTTCAATTTCTTTTTCACGTCCGACAACCGGATCTAGTTTGCCTTCTTCTGCCATTGCAGTAAGATCGCGACCAAAATTATCTAAAACTGGAGTTTTCGATTTTTTATTGGTTTTACCCGTTGGAGAATTGAACAAGTTATCTTTAGACGTGTCGTCTTCACTAGTGCTGTCGTCTTGGAACGATTCAGCTTTTGGTTCTATATAATTATCATTATTTGTAATCATAAATTTAAATTGTTCTTTAACGTTATCATAATCTACCCTTAGCTTATTTAAAAGCTTTGTGGTAGGATCGTTTTCATTCCTTAAAATACATAACAATAGGTGTGCTGTATTAATGGAACTACTCTGAAATAATTTGGCTTCTAAAAACGTGGTTTTTAGAGCGCGTTCTGCTTGCCTAGTAAGATGCAAATTCTTCTTCTCGTTCGAAACTGCTGTTAACGTTGGGTTGGCAGGGCTTAATATTTCAACTTTTCTCCTTAAATGATTTAAATCTATATCTAGAGCGTTTAAAATATTAATTGCTTTTCCGTTTCCATCTCTTAAAAGTCCAAGCATAAGATGTTCTGTACCTATAAAGTCGTGCCCTAAACGAAGCGCTTCTTCCTTACTATAGGCAATTACATCCTTTACTCTTGGTGAAAAATTGTCATCCATATATAATATCCTTTCTGCATTAAAATTACTAAAACATATTACCATAGGCAAAAAGTGTTCCTAAAAAATATGATTCATGCTAATAGAAAAAAAAACTTTATTAAATCAAAATATTTAGGGGCTTACTTATTAACTAATCGTTAAGTCTTAATTGTTAATAAAAACTGTTAAAAACCGCTTTAAAACGCCTCTAATGACCTACGAAATGGTTATCTTAGCGCGATTTGAAACACACAAGATAACTAAATTATTTTTATAGATGGCAGAAGGAGAAAAGCTTATTCCAATTAATATAGAAGACGAAATGAAAACGGCTTACATTGATTACTCAATGTCAGTGATCGTGTCACGTGCTTTACCAGATGTAAGAGATGGTTTAAAGCCAGTACACAGACGTGTTTTATTCGGGATGCACGAATTGGGAATTAGAGCAACTGGAGCGCATAAAAAATCGGCAAGAATTGTTGGTGAAGTTTTAGGAAAGTACCACCCACACGGAGATACCTCGGTTTACGATGCCATGGTACGTATGGCTCAAGAATGGAGTTTACGTTACATGTTAGTAGACGGACAAGGTAACTTTGGGTCTGTAGATGGTGATAGTCCTGCAGCGATGCGTTATACAGAAGCGCGTATGCGTAAGATTTCTGAAGACATGTTGGCAGATATTGACAAAGAAACTGTCGATCATAAATTAAACTTCGATGATACCTTAAAAGAACCTACGGTTTTACCAACGCGTATCCCTGGTTTATTAATTAATGGTGCATCTGGAATTGCAGTAGGAATGGCAACCAATATGCCTCCTCACAATTTAAGTGAAGTGGTTGATGGTATTATTGCTTTTATCGATAATAAAGATATTACTGTAGATGAGCTTATACAACATATTAAAGCTCCTGATTTCCCTACTGGAGGAACTATTTTTGGTTACGATGGCGTAAAAGAAGCGTTTCATACAGGCCGTGGGCGTATAATAATGCGTGCTAAAGCGAATATTGAAGAGGTTCATGGTCGTGAATGTGTTGTAGTAACAGAAATTCCGTACCAAGTGAACAAGGCTGATATGATTAAGAAAACAGCCGATTTAGTTAATGAAAAGAAATTGGATGGTATCTCTACAATTAGAGATGAATCTGACAGAAATGGTATGCGTATCGTTTACGTGTTAAAACGTGATGCGATTCCTAATATTATTTTAAATAAATTATATAAGTACACGCAATTACAAACGTCTTTTAGTGTAAATAATATCGCACTGGTAAACGGACGTCCAGAACTGCTTAACTTAAAAGATTTAATTTATCACTTTGTTGAGCACAGACATGAGGTTGTTGTAAAACGTACCACTTACGAATTACGTAAAGCCGAAGAACGCGCACACATTTTAGAAGGATTAATAATCGCTTCGGATAATATAGACGAAGTAATTGCCATTATTAAAGGATCTAATAATGCAGATGAAGCACGTTCGAATTTAGTAGAACGCTTTAAACTTTCAGAAATTCAGGCTAAGGCAATTGTAGAAATGCGATTACGTCAGTTAACAGGTCTGGAACAAGATAAATTACGTTCTGAATACAACGATATTAAAATTACGATAGACGATTTAAAAGATATTTTAGCGAGTAAAGACCGTCGTATGAATATTATCAAAGACGAACTTCAAGTTGTTAAAGATAAGTATGGAGATGAGCGTCGTTCTGTAATTGAATATGCAGGAGGTGACTTAAGTATTGAAGATATGATTCCAGATGAGCAAGTGGTAATTACTATTTCTCATGCTGGTTATATTAAACGTACTTCACTTAACGAGTATAAAACGCAACATAGAGGTGGTGTTGGACAAAAAGCAACAACTACGCGAAACGAAGATTTCTTAGAACACTTATTTGTGGGTACAAACCACCAATATATGTTATTCTTCACCCAAAAAGGTAAATGTTTCTGGATGCGTGTTTACGAAATTCCTGAAGGAAGTAAAACGTCTAAAGGTAGAGCAATACAGAATCTTATAAATATTGAGCAAGACGACAAAGTGATGGCGTTTATATGTACTCAAGATCTTAAGGATGAAGATTACATTAATAGTCACTACGTTATTATGGCGACTAAAAATGGTCAAGTTAAAAAAACGTTGTTAGAGCAATATTCTCGTCCGAGAACAAATGGTATTAATGCCATTACTATTAAGGAAGACGATGTATTAATGGAAGCGAAATTAACTACAGGAACTAGTCAAGTAATGTTAGCTTTAAAATCGGGTAAAGCAATTCGTTTCGAAGAAGCTAAAACGAGACCAATGGGAAGAGGAGCATCTGGAGTTCGTGGAATTACGTTATCAGATAAAGACGATGAGGTTGTTGGCATGATTACTGTAGAAAACCCTCAAGAGGAATCTGTATTGGTTGTTTCGGAAAACGGATATGGTAAACGAACGTATATTGACGATCCAGAAGATGGAGAACCAGTATATAGAATTACAAACCGTGGAGGAAAAGGAGTTAAAACCATTTCTATCACAGAAAAAACAGGAAAACTAGTATCTATAAAGACCGTTTCAGATTCTGATGATCTTATGATTATCAATAAATCAGGTATTGCTATTAGAATTGCAGTTCAAGATTTAAGAGTAATGGGACGTGCTACACAAGGTGTTAAGCTAATAAACTTACGTTCGGGAGATTCTATTGCGGCAGTTGCGAAAGTAATGCACGAAGAAGAAGTTATCGAAGATATTGAAGCTTTAGAAGTAGAAGACCAACCAAATACAGATGGTGACGATACCACCATTGAAAATGACAATTTAGAAAACAATTAATAAACATTTTAACTTAATTTGATTACAATGAAAAAACAGGTTATAGTTGCTTTAGCTTTATCGGTTAGTGCATTTTCTTTTGCACAAAAAAAAGAATTAAAGACCGCAGAGAAAGCTGTTAAAAGTAACAATTACGCAGAAGCGAAAGCGGCTTTAAATCAAGTGACACCAATGTTATCCAGTATAGATGACAAATATAAGTCAAAGTATTACTTCTTACAGGCAGAAGCATTATATGCTAATGGTGCTGGATCTGCAGAAGATGTAAATAAAGCAATTGAAAGTTTAAGTAAAGTTGAAGACTCTTCTTTAAAAGGAGATGTTGCAGAGTTTACTAATAACATGCAAAACTCGTATTTAACAAAAGCGAATGACAGCTTTACTAGCCAGAATTATGGTGCGGCGAGTGTAGAATTTGAGCAATTGTATAAAATGGTCCCAAAAGACACGACGTATCTATATTACGCAGCTGTTAGTGCAGTGCAAGATAAAGATTACGATACTGCTTTAAAACACTATGAAAACTTAGATGAGTTAGGGTATACAGGTATTACAACTGAGTATTTTGCTACAGAAATTGAATCAGGTGAGGAGCAAGTAATGTCTAAAGACAATAGAGATCTATACGTTAAAGCAAAAAGTCACATTAAACCAGGACAACGTAAATCAGAATCTAAACGTGCTGAAATTACTAAAAACATAGCGTTAATCTATGTGTCTCAAGGGAAAAATGATGAAGCTTTAGCCGCTGTTAAAAAGGCAAGACAACAAGATCCTGAAAATTTAGATTTAATTTTATCTGAAGCTAACCTTTACTTACAGTTAGACGATTCTGATAAGTTTAGTGAATTAATGGGAGAGGCTATTAAAAAGCAACCAGACAATCCAGATTTACACTATAATATTGGTGTAATTGCTTTAAAAAATAAAGACTACGATAAAGCGAGAACAGCTTTTGAAAAGACTTTAGAGTTAAAACCAGATTATGCAACAGCTGCATTAAATGAGTCTACAACTTACATTGAAGAAGGAAATTCTTTTATTGAAGAAATGAATAGTTTAGGTACAAGTAAAGCAGATAATGCAAGGTACGATGAATTACAAGCTAAGAAAACAGAATTTTTCAATAAAGGAGCTGCTGTTTTAGAGAACTATATTAAAAAGAACCCTAATCCAGAGCCAAATATCTACCAACAGTTAATTAGTATTTATAATGCTATTGGAGCAAGTGATAAAGCTAAAGCGGTACAAGAAAAATTAGATGCAGCTAAATAAGTAGTATCTTAGTTTATATTATTTAAAACCTGTGAAGTTTATACTTCACAGGTTTTTTTATGCCTTTAGATTAAGCCCAAAGATAGAGTAGGAGGTTAACTAGAAGACATTATAATTAATGTGCTGGTGTGGTTTGGCATAGAGGCCTAAGAGAGACCATAAGTTGCTTTATGATTAATACTACTGGTTTATGAATAACCACATTCTGCTTTAACCAAAGTATCTTGAGAAGGTCAATTTAAACCTAATGAGTTGTGAGACATCTGGAGTTAATATACAACCTGTAGTAATCGGTTTGTAATTGCACGAATTAAACAATTATAAAATCTAAAATAGGGAATGGATAGCATAGCTGTGGTTAGTTACAAAACTGAAATACGTTCAATCTAAGCCCAAAATAGACCGAATTAGCTTGTTTATCTTTAGGAAGTATAAAACGTGTGCTAGATTCTGTTTAGTTAGCTATACAAGTTGAATTTATAAGGTTAAGTTGGCTTTTTAATCTAATCTCCCAATTGTAGATATTACCTTTTAACCGTACTTATACATATATTATTTACGTATATCCAGCTTCCATATAATTGATTAAGCATAAAAACTAGTAATAAAAAAAGCCGCTGAATAGCGGCTTTTTAGTTTTTATAATAATTAGTAGATTATTATTTTAAGTCATGTTTAAAAACAGAACGCCTGTTGGCTTGATGTTGTTCTTTAGTACATTTAACACCATTAGAACAATCGTTAATTAACTGAGTCTCTCCAAAACCATTTGCGCTTTTAATTCTTGAAGCATCGATGCCTCTAGAGATAATATAGTCTCTAGTAGATTTAGCACGTTTATCCGATAAAGTTAAGTTGTAGTTATCAGGACCTCTACTATCTGTATGAGATTCAATATCTATGTTCATCTCAGGATGTTCTCTCATTACATCTACAATGTTTTCTAACTCGTAAGCAGCATCTGTTCTAATATCCCATTTATCAAAATCAAAGAAAATTGGGGCTAACTTAATTTCACTTCCATCGATAAGAGGAATTAAATTAAGATCTACCATTAGTTCAGCACCATTAGCTAAAGTTGTATTAACTACTTGTAAATCGTCTTTGTAATCGGCTTTACTTCCTAATACATTAACAGTGGCATTACATCTAACACGGAACGAGTACATACCGTCTTCGCCCACCATAGTTTCTTCAATAACTTTCCCAGTTTCATCTATTAACTGAACAGTAGATAAAGCTAGAGGTAAAGCTGTTTTACTATCTCTAACCGTCCCTTTAATAAGTTGGTAACAGATTTCGAAAGAATAAATATCGTCGCTTCCCATACCGCCTTCACGGTTAGAAGATAAATATCCTCTTCCTTTTTCTGCATTTATATTGAACGCAAAATCGTCGTAACCACTATTAAATGGTGCACCTAAGTTTTCAACAGTTGTACCTCCTTTTAAGACATTAGATTTAAAAATATCTAAAAATCCTAAGTTAATATAACTGTCTGAAGAGAAATATAACGTTTCGTCTTCATCTACAAAAGGAAACATCTCTTTTCCAGAAGTATTAACAGCAGCCCCTAAATTAACAGGAAATCCGTAGTTGTCGTCTCCTAAAATGGCTACTTTCCAAATATCTGTTTGTCCAAAACCACCTTCTCTGTCTGAAGTGAAGTATAGTGTTTTATTATCTGGACTTAATGCAGGGTGACCTGTTGAAAATACACGGTCGTTAATAGATAATTCTTTAACATCTTGCCAAACGCTATCAATTAAAGTTGCCTTATAAATTTTTAAGTGTGCAGTCCCTTTTTTGTCAGCTTTTAGTTTCTTGTTGTTACTTACGTTATCTCTGGTGAAATACATGGTTTTCCCATCTTTCGTAATAGCTACACTAGCTTCATGATATTTAGTGTTTATTCCTTCTGATTTAACATAGTTAGGATAGCTATAATCTGTCACATTTTCGTTATCTGATGATTCAGATATTTGTGACTCATAGATATCTAAATAAGGCTCATTATTCCAAGCATATAAATTCTCTCTATCTTTTTTAGACGTCGATGCGAAATAGAATGTTCCATCATTTTCAAAACCTCCAAAGTCAGAGTTTTTCGTGTTAATTGGTAGATTTACTAAATCTACATAAACACTTTCTGTACTTTTTAATTTTTCGTATAATGCGACATTAGTAAAATCTGTACCATCTATACGATCTTCGTTTGATTGAACGGCGTTGAATTTTTCTAAGTAAACAACAGCCTCTTCATACTCACCTAAACTACGCAAAGATTGTGCGTATTTATAATAGTAAATAGGATCTACATTGTCGTATTTCTTAATAGCTTCAGCATACCAAATCGAAGCTTTTTCTGAATTTGAGTTGTTGTAATAACAATCTCCAAGTCTGGTTAATACATGAGCACTACTATCTCCTTTTTTAACAGCCTCTTCGTATAAATCACTCGCCTTAACGTAGGCGTAATTTTTAAAGAATTTGTCGGCTACCTTTTTTTGAGCAAAGATAAAAGTACTTGAAAGTGCTAGTATAGCGAATATAATATTTTTCTTCATAGTGGTAGTCTTTAGAAATATCTAGGGGATTTAATACGTCTTTCTTTAAATAGTTCGAACATTAACATGATCTCGTGTGTGCCGCTTTGATAGTGTTTGATTTCAGAGTTAATTGGCGATTCGTAAGTATATCCAATTCTAATTTGTTTAGATACCTGAAAATCGATCATCCCACCAATGGCGTTTGTCCCTTTAAATTGATAATCTGCAACACCGTTAGTTTGGTTACCGTTAACACCAGAATTGTGTCTGAAACCAGCACCAATCCAGAACTTATCGTAGAATAAGAAATTCGCACTTAAATCGTAAGAAAGCGGTGCACCGTTAGTTCCTTTTACTAAGAATGAAGGTTTTAATTTAGTATAGCTTCCAAGGTTGAAAACATACCCTCCAGTTAAGTAATAACTAACACGCTCTAATGCTTCGTACTCATTTGTTGCATGATCATTATTTAAAATTCTTGGTGTTGAAAGACCCAAATACCATCTTGTAGAGTGCCAGTATACACCAGCACCTATGTTAGGATCCCAACGGTCTTCAATACCATAAATAATAGGATCGTTTGGGTTTTGTAATCTAAAATCTTGGTCTAAGCTGTATTGCGTAAATCCAGCGTTAAGACCAAATGCTAATTTAGAATTTTCACCCGTTTTAATGGTGTAAGAAAAACTAGCATACAGATAATTAAAGTTTTCTGCTCCCAGTTCGTCATGTATAAATGAACCTCCAATTGCCATCTTCTCATTGCTTAGCGGTGAGTGAACAGACAAAGTTTGTGTTGTAGGCGCTCCATCTATACCAACCCATTGGCTTCTATGCAGACCAACTACGCTTAATGTTTCTCTACTCCCTGTATATGCAGGGTTAATAGAAATAGTGTTATACATGTATTGCGTAAACTGTGGTAATTGTTGTGCCATCCCAACCGTGCAACTCAATAATGCAATAGCTACTATGTGATACTTTAAAATTTTCATAGGTTATTTTTTATTTGGTTCCTAAGTAAATTGGACCAGTAAGTGGTTTCAATCCGCTATTTTTTAATGTTACAATGTAATAGTATGTTCCAGTAGGTAAAATATCTGAACTTCCAAATCCACCTTTACTATTACGTCCATTCCAGTTATTTTGGTAATCTTGTGCTTTGAATACTAATGATCCCCAACGGTTGTAGATTTCGACGTCGATAACAAATCCACATCTGTCTAATCCTGTTACCGTAAAGTACTCGTTCCATTGGTCACCGTTTGGTGTTACCGATGAAGAGATAATTGGTTCACAAGTTGGTTCTACGCAATCTTCGTTAACATCAATAGTAACTGTTGTTTCGTTCTGACAAGTATCTGCCTCTGTGAACGTGAATACATAAGTTCCAACAGCAACATCGATCGGGTTGAAAATACTACCATTTATAGTGGCATTTCCAGAATCTACTGTCCATGTTCCATCTGTGTCAGGATCTACTAAGTAGCTATCTAAATCTACAGAACCTCCTTCAGTACATCTTGTATCCGATTCTACAATTGGTGCTTGTTGCACATTAACATTAATGGTTTGTGTATACATTGCTGTATTACCACATGAATCTGAAACTGTCCAATCTCTAATTATTTGGTAGTTTTCGTAAGCTGCACCAGTAGATGTATTTTCTTCTGTGTACACAACGTCTACAGTTGCAGAACAGTTATCTGTAAAATCCAATTCTGGTGTTTCCGGAATCGCTGTACAGTTTACTGTAATATCTGTTTCTAAATTACCAACTAATACAGGAGCAGTAACATCGGCTACTGTAATAATTTGAGATACACTAGCTGTGTTTCCACATGCATCTGTGAAAGACCATGTTCTTGTAATTATACTACTACAAGAGTCAATGTCGTTAACAGTATCAACTCCAGTAGAAGTGATTGTGTCTCCACAATTATCTGTTGCTATTAAATCAATCATAGCAGGGATATCGTCTGTACATTCTACAGTAACATCTGCAGGAGCTGTTGCTATTGGAGCAACATCATCAATAACAGTTATAACCTGAGTTACTGTAGTTGAATTGTTACTAGCATCTGTAAACATCCATGTACGTGTAATAATTACATTACAAGTATCTGCATCGTTAATAGTTTCAGTTCCGTTGTCTGTAATCTCACCAACACAATTATCTGTTGCTGTTAATGGTGCTAATTCAGGCACATCATCAATACAAGCATATGTTGCATCGCTTGGAGCGTTGTCTACTACTGGTGCAGTAGAATCTCCTACTGTAATGGTTTGAGATACTTCAGTTGTGTTTCCACAAGCATCAGCGAATGACCATGTACGTGTAATTACAGTTTGTAAAGGATTAGAATCATCTATAACTTCTGTACCCTCTGCAGAAATCTCACCAGCACAATTATCTGTTGCTGTTAATGGACCCATAGGAGGAACATCGGTACCATCGGTACACTCAACCACAAGATCTTGTGGTGCGTTATTTACAATTGGGGCAGTAGTATCGTTAACAGTTATAATCTGAGATACGTCTGTTGTGTTACCACTAGCATCAGCGAATGACCATGTACGTGTAATAATTACATTACAAGCATCTGTATCGTTAATAGTTTCTGTACCATTAGATGTAATTACACCAGCACAATTGTCTGTTGCAGTTAAAGGCTCCATTGCAGGAACATCAGCAATACATTCTAAAGTCACATCGGCAGGAACAGTACCATCTACAACAGGTGCAGATAAATCTTGAACTGTAATGATTTGGCTTACATCTGAAGTGTTTCCACAAGCATCTGTAAATGTCCATGTTCTTGTAATGATAATGTTATTTGGATCTGTATTGTCTTCTGTATCTACACCAGAAACAGTAACATCACTAGAACAGTTGTCTGTTGCAGTAAGCTCGATAGTTGCAGGAACATCTTCGTAACATTCTACAGCAACATCTGCAGGTACGTTAGTTGGAACTACAGGAGCAGTTTCATCTATTACCGTAATTGTCGATGTCGTAGTTGTTACGTTTCCACAGAAATCTGTAGCGCTAAATGTAACTGTAATTGAATCATTAGGACCGCAAGCACCTAAATCTACTGTTGATGCATTGAAATCGTTAGACCAAGTTACATCTGAACAGAAGTCTGTTGCAACAGCACCTCCATTAGAACTTAACCAATCACTTATTGCAGAGTCTGAATTTTCACTACATTCAAAAACTAAGTCCTGAGGAGCGGTTTGAATAAATGGTCCAGTTTCATCTTTTATAGTATACGTTGCAGATGTAGAAACTGAATTTCCACATTCATCGGTAGCAGTAAAGATAACAACTACATCTTCATTACAACTTTCGTAGTCAGGATCGTAATTGTTGGTCCAAGTCACATCAGATATAGCATCTTCAGCTAAAGCAAAACCATTTAATGATACCCAAGCATCGATAGTTACATTTCTTTGTTCACCATCACATTCATAAACAATGTCTTGAGCTTCAGAAATTAATTCTGGAGGCGTCATGTCTGAAATTGTTATTATTTGACTTCCTGTACTTAAGTTTCCACAAGCATCTTCGAAAGACCAAGTACGAGTGATTACAGTAGTACAAGCATCTATTACTTCTGTAGCATCTACTGGTGTAGCAATTACATCGGCACCACAATTATCTGTTGCAGTTAAGTCTACCATAGGCGGTACCTCTGCTGCTGTATCTACAGTAACATCTGCCGGAAGTGTTGGAACAACTGGAGCTGTAGTATCAATAACCGTAATGATTTGTGATGTTTCAGTTGTGTTTCCACTAGCATCTGTAAATGTCCAAGTTCGAGTAATAATTACATTACAAGAATCTGTATCATTAATAGATTCAACACCATTCGAAGTAATAATTCCACTACAATTATCGGTAGCAGTTAAAGCTTCCATTGCAGGGACATCGTCAATACACTCAACAGTTAAATCTGCAGGTGTATTATCTACTACTGGAGCAGTTTCATCTAAGTTGAATGATATAATTTGTGATACTTCACTTGTATTACCACAAGTATCTGTGAAAGTCCACGTACGTGTTATAATAGTTTGTAAAGGATTTGTTGTATCCATTACTTCTGTACCTGCAGCAGTAATAGTTCCAGCACAATTGTCGGTAGCAGTTAAAGCTTCCATTGGAGGAACATTAGCATTACAGTCTAGTGTCATATCTGCAGGAACGCTATCTGCCACTGGAGCAGTTTGATCGTTTACAGTTATAATTTGAGATACTTCTGAAGTATTCCCACTAGCATCAGAGAATGACCAAGTACGTGTAATAATTACATTACAAGTATCTGTATTATCTATAGATTCTGTACCTGGAGAAGTGATGTTTCCAGCACAGTTATCTACTGCAGTTAAAGCTTCCATTGCAGGGACATCGTCAATACATTCAACAGTTACATCTGCCGGTGCAGCTGGTGCAACAGGAGCAGTTGAGTCTGTGATTATAATAGTAGACGTTGTAGTACTTGAATTTCCACATTCGTCTGTAGCAGTAAATGTTACAGTAACATCAGAACCTCCGTTTAATGAATTAGCATCGTAATCGTTAGTCCATGTTGTTTCAGAACAAATATCTTGCGCAACAGCACCTCCATTAGTACCTAACCAATCTATAAGGTCTGGGTTAGTAGCATCTCCACAAACAATAGAGATATCTTGAGAATTAGACACTATTTCTGGTCCAGTAGTATCTAGAACTGTATAGGTTGCAGATCTAGTTGTAGCATTTCCACAAGCATCTGTTGCAGTAAACTCTACAGTAACAGCTCCATTACAACCTAATGTTGTTGCATCGTAATTGTTAGTCCACGTTACATCAGAGCAATTATCATTTGCTAAAGCAAAACCATTTAATGCTACCCACGCATCGATTTGCGGAATTCTTTGTTCCCCGTCACACTGATAAACAATGTCTTGAGGCTCGTTTGTGATTACAGGAGCAATATCGTCGATAATGTTAACCGTTTGAGTGGTTACACTTGTGTTACCACAATCGTCTGCAAATGTCCACGTTCTGATAATTGAAGCATTACAGCTATCTGTTGGCAATGTGCTCTCGGTTAATACACCTGGTACAACACCGCTACAGTTATCTATTGCTGTTAATGCTATAGGAGCAGGGATATCTTCTATACAAGCGACTGTAATGTCTGCTAAATTCGCAGGAGCAATTGGAGCAGTTTCATCTATAATAGTAATAATTTGAGATGTTGAAGATGTGTTACCACAATCGTCTGTAAATGTCCAAGTACGTGTAGTAATTACGCTACATGGGTCAGAACTATCTGTGGTATCTACACCTGTTACAGTGATCGTTGGGTTAGCACCACAATTGTCTGTTGCAGTTAAATTTATCATTGTAGGTAAAGCATCATCACATTCTATAGTAATATCTGCAGGAGCTAAAGGAACTACAGGAGCTTGAGTATCTTCTATTGTAATGGTTTGTGTCGCACTTATAGCGTTATTACAATTGTTGGTTGCTGTAAAAGTTCTTGTAACAACAGTAGGACATGTTCCAAGAACAACATCTACATAGGTTAAAGTCAAGAATTCATCAGCTGTACCACCAGCAGTTTGTAATTGATCTATAGTTAAAGATACTGGAGTCGAGCTTACAGGTAAATCTGTTATAGCACTTACATCGCAACCTTCTAAAGTGTATGCTGGAGGCGCTGTTAATGTAGGTGTAGACTGATCTTCAAGAACAGTTATATTATCTAAAGTGGTTACACATCCAAAATCTGCATCTGTTACGTCAACACTATATACACCAGGAACTAAGTTGGTGATATCTTCTGTTGTCGCTGCAGTACTCCATAAATATGTGTAGTTTCCAGAACCACCAGTTACTGTGATATCTATAGCACCATCGCCACCTACCGCACAAGATGCGTTAGTGATAGCAGTCTGAATATCTAATAAATCATTTACTGTTACAGTTATAGCAACTTTATCTCCAATACATTCAGGACTATTAGTTGGCCCTTCTGCAACATAATATGTTGTTGTACCAGCTACATCTGTATTTGGTGTAATTGAAGTAAAGGCTTGAGCAGTCTCTGAATTGTCGTTATAGTAATAAAGTGTATATGATGGATCGGTAGCAGTAGCCGTTAAAGGTACAGCCGTTGCATCTAAACAATATACTATAGGATCTGTAGGTACAACTGGTAGAGTTGAAATAGGACTGATGTCGATAATAAATTCGAAAGAACAATCTTCTGAATTTGCAGGAACAGCATAATAAGAATTAGCACCACTTGTAGTAGGGAATGGGTTAGAACTTGTATATTCTGTACTGTTTGAAGTTACAGGATATTCGTTATAGAAACGAGTCCCTTGTGGGTAAGTCGAACTAACATCTGTAAATGGTACTGGAGGTGCACAATATTCGAAAGTTTGTACTAACGGCGTATTGGCACAATTTGCATTTACAATAGTTGTATAAATAGGAGCTGGAATTGGTGTTCCTAAACAACCTGTAGCTGTTTCGTATCCTGTAATTAACGATTTGTCAAAACTAGTTCCAGAAACACTTCCTGTTCCAGAAATGGTTCCGTTTAAAGCAATTGAATTCGCACAGTCTACAACTAATAAAGTACAATCTGTAGTTGTTGTTACTGTAAAAGTAACCGTTGCAACAACATTATCTGTATTTGTTTGTTGAGGTATGTTTCCTAAAGACCAATCAATAGTGTTTGTAGAACTATTATAAGTTGGTGTTCCGTTACCGTTAGAAGATACAATGTTACTAAACGTTGTATTATAAGGTACCGGAATAGATAACATGTTATTTGAAGAACCTTCTGTTCCGAAGTTCTTAATATCTACCGTATACGTTATATCTTGTCCTGGCTCTACCGTTGTAGTTTCAGAACTGTTAGGCGTACCATTAATATTTGTAATAGCTACTTCTGCTTCAATTCCTGGAGCAGGTGCTTCAAAAGATAATGTTAAGTTGTATATAACAAATTTATCCAGAACCGATATGTATTCAAAAGATAAATCGTCTTGATTAGGTACAACACTTGCTGTTGGTAGATCGAATTTACTTAAATCTAAACCATAAGTAGCAACACTAGGGTTACGTGGAGAACCTCCAACTTCTATAGTGGAATTAAAAAAGTTAAATTGAGTGTTTCCTGGGTGAGTTAAACGTTCTCTATAGATTCCTGTTCCTCCCCATTGTGTACTTAAAAGATCTCCAGATAAATCATCGTCACCTTCTCCAGCCATTACACCTATTTGGGCATTTACATAATCCCCAGTGTTTAAGTTACTAATGTCAAGATCTATGTGAGTATTAGTTTCGTAACCTGGATCTCCTGGAACACCTTTAAATGAATATCCATCGAATACACCAATGTTACGCATTTTCATAGTAGAGTTTTCGTAAACAATTACCATACTCCAACCTCCGAAATAACCAACACCTATGTTTGTTACTGTAGGATTTTCTTGGCCTTCAACAAGAGCGATATCGGCAACAGCATATTCACCTGCACCATTTTGTTGTACATAACTGGTTACATCGGCGTAAGCGATATACATATTTGCATATTCACTTTCGGGATAGTAAATGTCACTTGCATTTGCAGTTATATTAGTATACCCACTTGAAGCAGGACCACTAATAGAAACAACAGATTTATTTAATGTTTTTGGAATTCCGTTATTACCAGGAACGGTAAAAGTTTGGTCTGGTCCTGGACGACCTGTCCAGTATAAACCGGCATATACAATGTTTCCACAATCATCTGCAACTATGCCGTTATCATCTTTAAGTTGCAAAGTGGCTGCAGATGAGTTAACGGTATTACTATCGTTATCTACATCAACAAAAAACATGTCACCTGTGTCATTACCACTACTATTCGCAGGGGCTAGGTTTGTGTTTCCAATAATTGTAAAATCTCCTTTAACAGAATAATTAGCCCTGGAGCTAAATGGCACTACTGATTGGCCATAGCTATAAAAACCGAAAGCCATTAGCATAAGTGCTAACAGCGAATACTGTTTAATATTTTTATAAGCTTTAAATTTCTTAGCGTAATTTTTTTTCATTTCATGAATCGATTAAGTTATCCTAATACTGCCTATGATGCATTAATAACTTTATAATAAATAGTTATTTTTTGGGTCTATAATAAAATTTAGCTACTCAGTCTTGTATAGACCAGCTAAAAATAATTTTTATTACTTCCTGACAAAGTAAAATTTTTCTTAGTATGTTAGTGTTTCCTTAAAGTTAAATCCCTTAAGCGTAGGAATCTTTATTGAGTTTGGACTTAATAGTTCAGGGGGGCTTAAAAAATAAAACGGGATTTCAGTCTCGCATATTTTAGAATATACACTATTCAAGTTTCTAATATAAGGTAAGGTGTAGTTTGATGTCATAAGCAATTTATTGATTTTCGGGTTTTTCTAAAATTTAAAAAAATGATCTCGTAAATTTCAAATGCAATTACTTTGGGAGGAAAGCAATATTACTTGCGCAATAAAGTTTTCTATATAATGCTCTTGAATGCCGAGCAAATTATTTTAGATTTTAATGTTAGATTTGGGATCATAGCTTTTAATGGTTAATTGTATACAAAAAACGGTACTATCGCGCAGAAAAACAAAAATTAATGTTAAAATCGTTCAGAAATTCGATAAAATAATAAAAACGTGCTTTTAGTCGTTGATTTGTAACGCTTTGTCGATTAAATACGTATTTTGTGTGGTGTTTAATTGTAATTGTGTAGGTAAATAATTGTTAAATAATGTTAATGCACTGTTTATTAGTGAAATAATAAATAAAAAAAATCTCTTTTTGTATGAAAACAGTCGTGCTAATTAGACATGGGAAATCGTCTTGGAAATATAACGTTACCGATCGTGAGAGACCGCTCAAGAAGGTAGGTGTAAAAAATACTATAAAAGTATGTAAAGAGTTTAAACTCAATTCAGAAATACAATTACAAAATGTATTTTCTAGTCCTGCAAAACGAGCTCGAGATACTTGCGATATTTTTGTGGAAAATTATAAAGCCACACACCAAATTAATGTCGAAATAGAGGAAGATATATACGATTTTAATGGTGATAGCTTGAGGCGTTTTGTAGAGAACCTTGATAACAATTTAGAGACAGTTTTTATTTTTGGTCACAATAACGCGTTCAATAATTTTGTAAATACTTTTGGGGAGGTTTACATTGAGAATGTTCCTACAAGCGGATTGGTAATCTTAGAATTTGATATTAACAATTGGTCCGACTTAAAGCCCGGTGTTTTAAAATTAAAATTGTTTCCAAAAGCGTTGTTTTAAGCGTATTTTTTTTAAATTTAGTACCTACAATATAACATTTAAGAAACAGTATTAATTTTTAAATGGATTAGATTTGTCGAAGGTTAAAAAAATGCTAAATGATAAAAACTGAAAAAACTAATAACACTTATATTAATAGAGAAATTAGTTGGCTACAATTTAATGCTCGTGTACTACAAGAGGCAGAAGATAAAAATGTTCCTTTAATTGAACGTCTACGTTTTTTAGGTATATTTTCTAATAATTTAGATGAATTTTTTAAAGTACGATACGCCACAGTTAAACGTATTGCAATGGCTGGAAAAGCTGGTAAAAGTGAACTTGGCGGTATTAAAGCGAGTCAGCTTTTAGAGATTATTACCAAAATTGTAATCGAACAGCAGGCCGAGAGCTTAAAGATTTTAAGTGATATTCAGAATAAGTTAAAAAAGGAGAATATTTATATAATTAATGAAACTCAAATATCTCCTTCGCAACATACTTTTATAAAACAATATTTTCTACAAAAAATAAGTCCCGCATTAGTAACTATCGTGTTAAACGATTTAGTAAAATTACCACTTCTAAAAGATAGTGCGGCGTACTTAGCTGTTAGAATTGCCATGAATTCTGGAGAGAGTCAATATGCTTTAATCGAAATCTCTAAAAATATGGATCGTTTTGTTGTGCTTCCAAAGGAGGGCAATAACGATTATATTATTATGCTAGACGATTTATTGCGCTATTGTTTAAAGGATATTTTCAATATTTTCGATTTTAAGTCTATTTCTGCACACATGATAAAAATCACTAGAGATGGTGAATTAGATTTTGAAAGTGATTTAAGTAAAAGTTTTATTGACAAATTATCCGACAGTGTTAAACATAGACAAATTGGTGAACCTGTACGATTTGTTTACGATCAAGAAATTGAAGAAGAAACCCTTCAGTATTTATTAAAAAAGATGAATATTGAGGAATCCGACAGTATTATTCCGGGCGGACGTTACCACAATAGAAGAGATTATATGGGGTTCCCTAGCTTAGGTAGAACCGATTTACTATACGATAAAATCGAACCTTTACCAGTTAAAGGTCTTACGCTTGAACAAAGTATTTTTACCGTAATAGCTAAAAAGGACTATTTGTTATATGCGCCTTATCATACCTTTTCTTACGTGGTTAAATTTTTACGGGAAGCGGCTTTAGATCCTAAAGTGAAAACCATAAAAATCACTATTTACAGACTGGCTCAAATTTCGCATATAGCAAGCTCATTAATAAATGCGGCTAAGAACGGAAAAAAAGTAACGGTTTCAATCGAGTTGCAAGCACGTTTCGATGAGCAAGCAAACATAGCGTATGCCGAACAAATGGAATTGGAAGGCATTAATTTAATTTTCGGAGTGCAAGGCTTAAAGGTGCACAGTAAAATGTGTGTTATTGAAAGAGAAGAAAATAATAAGATTAAAAGATATGGGTTTGTAAGTACAGGGAATTTTAACGAATCTACTGCAAAAATATATACCGATTATACACTATTTACTGCAAATCAGAAAATTTTAAAAGATTTAAATAAGGTGTTTAGTTTTTTTGAAACGAACTACCTTATTTATACGTACAAGCATATTATCACTTCACCACATTACACCCAAAAGGCATTTTTTAAATTAATAGATACGGAAATTGTCAACGTTAAATTAGGGAAGCCAGCCGGAATTAGACTAAAAATGAATAGTATTTCTAGTTATAAAATGGTCGATAAGCTTTATGAAGCAAGTAGAGCTGGTGTTAAAATTCAGATGGTGGTTCGCGGACTTTGTTGTTTGGTTCCAGGAATAAAAGGCATGAGCGAAAATATTGAAGTTATAAGTATTGTCGATAAGTTTTTAGAACACACAAGACTCTATATGTTTGAAAACGGAGGAAAACCAAAAGTGTTTATTTCTTCTGCAGACTGGATGACAAGAAATATCGAAAATAGAGTAGAAGTAACTTGTCCTATTTACGATGAAGATATAAAGAAAGAACTTACAGATACTTTCGATATTTGTTGGAGCGATAACGTTAAGGCACGAATTATAAACTTAAACCAGACAAACGAGTATAAAAAAGATAACAAACCTAAAGTAAGATCGCAGTTCGCTACCTACGAATATTACTATAATAAGTTAAAAGAGTAATATGCTTACAATAAAGAAATATGCAGCAATAGATATCGGTTCCAATGCCGTAAGATTGTTAATTGCAAATATTATAGAAGAGAAAGGGAAGCCAACCAAGTTTAAAAAAAGTTCTTTGGTTCGTGTGCCTATTCGTTTAGGGGCAGACGTGTTTTTAGAAGGTAAAATATCTAAAAAAAATACCGAACGCATGGTAGATACGATGCTTGCTTTTAAATTACTTATGAAATCTCATAATGTAGATAAATATAAAGCTTGTGCGACATCTGCAATGCGTGAAGCTAAAAACGGACCAGCAGTAGTGCAACAGATATTAAAACAATCGGATATTAATATCGATATTATTGAAGGAGATGAAGAGGCAGCTATTATAGCGGCAACCGATTTAAATGCGTTTATTAATCCAGATAAAACCTATCTGTATGTAGATGTTGGAGGAGGTAGTACCGAGTTTACTGTTATAGATCGTGGAGAAACAGTAATTTCTAGATCTTTTAAAATAGGAACGGTGAGATTGCTAAACGATATGGTAAAGCGAGAAACGTGGACCGAACTAGAAACATGGATTAAAGATCACACCAAAACATTCGACAAAATAGATTTAATTGGATCGGGAGGAAACATCAATAAAATATTTAAAGTGTCTGGAAAAGCTATTGGAAAACCTTTAACATTCTTTTACCTTACATCGTATTACCATATGCTACAATCGTATTCTTACGATGAGCGTATAACAGAGTTAGACCTAAATCAAGATCGTGCCGATGTTATTATTCCAGCATCAAGAATATATTTATCGGCTATGAAGTGGAGTGGTGCGAAAGATATTTATGTGCCTAAAATAGGTCTAAGTGATGGTATTATTAAAAGCTTATATTATGAAACAGTGTCTAGTAAGCGATTAGCTTAACGATAAAATACTCAGTTTGTCTTTTTTTTTATTACAAATGTCTATTATTGTATTAAAGTAATTTTATTAATTTTTAACTTAGCACCAAAATCTATCAATATGAAAAAAATTACCTTTCTTATTTTAACTATTCTTGCGACAACAACGAGTTTTGCTCAATTCGATTTGTTTGGAGTACGATCTGGAGTTAATATCTCTAATTTAGATTATGAAGATAATGTGCCTTCTGGCAACACTCACAGAAACGGGTTTGTAATTGGTTTTACTGCTCAATATGGTATTACCGAAAAATTTTCTATAGCACCAGAAATTCAGTTTTCTGCCGAAGGTGCTAAAGATGAATCTTTAAGATTGGATTACCTTAATCTGCCTATTTTTGCAAAATATACAATGTGGGAACGTGTTTCTATAGGTGTTGGACCGCAAATGGGACTTAAAATTCATGAATTTGAAGATGGTTACAGAAACTTAGTATTCTCAGGAGTTGTAGGCGCCGAGTATATCTTTTGCGACGACTTTTATGTCGATGTAAGATATGCTTATGGTTTTACTAACGTATACGATGACGATCAGCCTTTAGAAGCTACAAATCACAACATTCAAATAGGTGTTGGGATTAAAATATTTTAATTAGAATTTAATAATTTTAATAGTAAAAAGGTTCAAATCTCTTTAGTAGAGATTTGAACCTTTTTTTTGTGCATCACTTTTAAAATCTATTTTGCCAAGCGCATTCACTTGGTATTAAAAAAATAAAGGCTACCAAATTGGTAGCCTTTATTTTTAATATAGTGATGTACTCTATGTTTAGATTATTCACGGATGTGTCCGTCTCCAAATATATAATACTTATTAGTAACCAATTCTTTTAGTCCTAACGGACCTCTGTGGTGTAATTTATCTGTACTAATAGCAAGTTCAGCACCAACTCCCATAGATCCTCCATCGGTGAATCGGGTAGATGCATTTTGGTATACTGCAGCACAATCTACGTTTTCCATAAATTGAATAGCTTTCTCTTTGCTATTGGTCATAATTGTTGCCGAATGTCCTCCGGAATAGGTGTTTATTTTTTCGATAGCATCATCTAAATTATCTACCGTACCTATGCAACATTTTAAAGCGAGAAACTCTTCATGCCAAACGTCGTCATTCGGAATTAAAGGTTCATCTTTAAGAATTTTTTGAGTTTCAGAATCAACCAAAATAGATACATTTTTATCTTTTAAAATGGCTTCTAAATCTTTTAATTTCGCTTCGTAATCTGGAACGTCTTTCTGAATTAGAATTTTATCCAAGGCATTACAGGCTGAAATTTTTGCAGTTTTAGCGTTTAAAATTACGGTTTTGGTTTTCTCCCAATCCGCAGTTTTATCTACAAAAAGAAAGTTGTTCCCACGTCCGCTTACCAAAACAGCACAACGTGCATGTTCTTTTACAAACTGAATTAAACGCTCGCCACCACGTGGTACGATTAAGTCTAATTTTTCTGTTGGGTTTTTTAGGAAATCCTGCGTTTCCTGTCTGTTTAAAGTTAATAGCTGAATATAGCTATTGTCTAAACCATTTTCGTTTAAGGCTCTATGCCAGAAATCGACTAATATTTTATTACTGTGAATCGCTTCTTTTCCTCCTTTTAAGAATATCTTATTGTTGGCTTTAAAAGCAAGTACAGCCGCTTCTATAGTAACATCCGGGCGCGATTCGTAAATAATCATAATCGTTCCAAAGGGTGCTGTTTTATTGGTGATTTCTAATCCGTCGTCTATTACACGATGCGAAATAGTTTGGCCAATAGGGTCTTCTTGTTGCATAACTTCTCTTACCGAGGTAATCATGCTATCTATCTTTTTGTCATCTACGATTAACCGATCGTACATGGCTTGGTCGTCTTTACTAAATGCTTCTAAATCTTTCTTATTCGCGCTTAAAAGTTCTGCTCTATTGGTATCCATTAAATTAATCATGGATTGTAAAACATTATTTTTTAAGTCGGTTTTTAATAATTTCATGTGTTGTTTTTAAATTTCTACTTTTGTTCCTACAGCTTTACCATCAATAATATCAATAATGGTGTTTTCACTCTTTCCGTTGGCAATAATTGTAGGAATATTTTTTCTAGCTGACTGTTTGGCGTAGTTTAATTTTGATAACATACCTCCACGGCCTTCAGCTTCACCTTTTTTAGTATCGCTAATAAAATGATTTACATTTTCATTAATACCAACTTCTTCTACTAAAGAAGAATCGTCGGCATCTGGATGCCCGTCATATAACCCATCAATATCTGTTAAGATAATTAATTTATCCGCATCAATCATTTCAGCAATTAAACACGCCAACTCATCGTTGTCCGAAAACATGGCATGCGATAAGGATACGGTATCATCTTCGTTCGCTATTGGAATAACGCCTTCAGATAAAAGATTCTCATAACAATTTTTCATATTACGACGGTGTTCACCAGGGTCGAAATCATTCTTAGTTGGTAATACCTGTGCACATTTCATACCATAATCATGAAAAATGTTATAGTACAAACGCATCATTCTTGGTTGTCCGATTGCAGAGTAAACTTGTCTCCTAGAAGCTTTGTCTTTAATGTCTGAATGTCCTAAAACTTCCATTCCTGCAATTACGGAACCCGAAGAAACTAGTACGGTAATAATATCACGCTCGTAAAGTTCTGCAATTTGCTTCACCAAACGGTCTAGTACAGGTCTTACAATTCTATTGTCTCTATTCGTCATTACGTTGGTTCCAACTTTAATGACAATACGTTGCTTGTATTTCTTATTTGTCTTTTCCAAGTTCTATAGCTCTATTAAAGGCGGCAAATGCTGCCTCTTTTATTAATTCATTTACATTATTATCGTCCATGCTATCTAAAGCAGCACGGGTAGTTCCTCCTTTTGATGCTACAAGTTCCATCCATCGGTTAGGAGAAATATCATCCTGATTAAACAAGTCTACTGCACCAGTAAAGGTTTGGCTTACTAATACTTTAGATACATTTTCAGAGAATCCCATTTGTAAAGCGGCTTCCATCATACTTTGCATAAAATAAAATACGTAAGCTGGTCCGCTTCCAGAAATTCCTGTAGAGGCATCGATAAAGTTTTCATTTTTTACTTGTATTGATTTTCCTGTTGTGTTTAACAAGTTTTCAATCGTTAAAAGCTCTATTCGTGATACTTCTTCAGACGCTGTATAGGACGTTAAACCTTTTCCTACCTTAGCAGGTAAATTAGGCATAGTACGTACAACTTTAGCTAAATCTAAAGCATCCTGAATGTGCTTAATAGTAACACCTGCCATTAAAGAGATTACAATCTGACCTTTAGTGACTATAGGTGCCATTTTACCGAATAATTCATCGGCATGAAACGGTTTTACCGCTAAAAAAATTAAGTCTGCTTGAGGGACGCAGTCTTTTGGGTCTTTGAAGACGTCGAAATGTGAGATTTTGTTTAAACTCTCGATTTTCTCGTCGGAGCTGTCTAAAATCATGATGTTTCTTTTCTTAAGAAGTTTCGATTTAGACATCGCTTCGGCATAGGTTAACCCCATATTTCCCGCTCCAATTACTAATAATTTCATTACGTTATTTTTATGATTAAATTAATGATAGGTACAAACTAATAAATTATATGGAATAGCAAAATCTGAACAGTTTAAAGCCTTTTTTGACCCTGTTTTTATGTTATTCGAAACGAATATGATTCAAAATTGAGAATTATGTAATAGTGTATGTTTATAGTCGTTATAGGTAAACTCTATATGGAAGTCCAAATTTGAATGGGTTTTAGGCCTCATTTTTTTATGAAATTATAAGCCCTAAATGCCAAATTTAAAGCCTTTATTTTTCATCTTGAAAAATGGAATTTAACGGGAATAAAATTAGAATTGTTGTGTTAAGGCTTAATATAAAAATTGCAACCTAACTTTCGTGCTGAGATACTTTAACCACAATTCCTTCTTCAAAATAAATATCTAGCACATCGGGGTCAATTTTAAACAATTTAGGAAGATAACCGAGATAATAAGAGATGTGATTGGTGTTGTAAGTGTGAAAATCGTTACCAAGTAAAGTTGTGATTTCTGCTTTTGTTTTTCCAATTAGTAGATTACTTGTAATTATATGTTCAGACATGGTGTACCGTTCTTCAATATTAGTTTTCCAATGATATGTACTGAAGTCATGTTTAGGATAATACGTCGATGAAGCCATCCATAAAAGTATGATCACTATATATAAAAGCGGACTTAAAAGTAAGGCGGGGAACATAGCCACATATTTCCTGTTTTTAATCGTGCCAATGTCTAACTTTTTCAATAACCATCGGAAGAAAAAATAAGCAGGAATTGCTAAAAGTAGAATAAAAATAATGGTCATCTTTTTTTAGTATTTTACGAGTTATTTATGGAATTTAATTCTTTTAAAAGATGTGTAATTCCTAAAGGATTTGTAATTAACTTCTATAAAACGTTTTTAAGAAGGAGAAACGGTTTGTGTTAACTGTTTGTATTTAATTAATTTATGATAAAATAGCAGTTTAGGTGCGTTCGGAATATATAAAATCCTGTTAATTAATTATATTGTAATTAAAAATAAGTAATTTTGCATATAATGAAAAGTTTTTTCCGCAACATATTATCCGTTTCTATGGCCATTGTAGTCCTTTTGTCTACAGTGTCTTTTAGCGTAGATATGCACTATTGTGGAGATACCTTGGTAGATGTGGCTTTAAATACCAAGGCTACAACTTGCGGTATGGAAAGTATGCAAAACTTGCCTTTAAAATCGTCTATAACCAAGGAAGGATGTTGCACCGACCATAAAGTTGTGGTAGATGGACAAGACGAATTAAATACTTCTCCAAGTCAATTATCTGTAGATAATCAATTATTTCTAGTGTCATTTGTTTACGTATACAATGCATTATTCGAGACGTTGCCAAAACAAGTCACTCCGTTTCAGGACTATCGTCCGCCTACACTCGTCTCCGATTTTCAAGTGGATTACGAGACTTTCTTAATCTGATTTTTTAACATATAAACAGCAACGTCCTATAGTTAATCTTAACTAGCAAGGGCTTTCATGCGTATTAGTGTTTTTTACACTTTTGTTTCATTGTTTTAAAAATCAACTTCATGCTAAATAAAAGCATAAAATTTTTAATTGAAAATAAGCTAGTAGCTGTATTGATGCTCGCCTTATTTATAGGGTGGGGAATCGTAAACTCGCCTTTTGGTTGGGATACTGGTTTCTTGCCTAGTGATCCTGTGTCGGTCGATGCTATTCCCGATATTGGAGAAAATCAGCAAATTGTATATACCAAATGGGATGGGCGTTCACCTCAAGATATTGAAGATCAAATTACGTATCCGCTTACCACAACTTTATTGGGGATTCCTGGTGTTAAAACTATCAGAAGTTCGTCTATGTTTGGTGTGTCTAGTATTTATATCATTTTTGAAGAAGACATCGAATTTTATTGGAGTCGAAGTCGTATTCTTGAAAAGCTGAATGCCTTGCCAAGTAATTTATTACCCGCAGAAGTAAAACCTGCTTTGGGACCAGATGCGACAGGTTTAGGGCAGATATTTTGGTATACTTTAGAAGGTCGGGACCCTAATGGAAACGTCACTGGTGGTTGGGATTTACATGAATTACGAAGCATTCAAGACTATTTTGTAAAGTACGGATTATCTTCAGCAAGTGGCGTGTCTGAAGTCGCTTCTATTGGTGGTTATGTTCAGGAATATCAAATTGATGTGAATCCTGAACTGATGAAGCAATACAATATTTCACTTCAAAATGTGGTGAAAGCTGTAAAAAGCACGAATCAGGATATTGGCGCACAAACCTTAGAAATTAATCAAGCTGAATATCTAGTTCGTGGCTTGGGATATGTAAAATCGATTTCAGGTATTGAAAACGCCGTAGTGTCGTCTACAGATTTTAAATCCATTCGCATAAAAGATATCGCGCATGTTGGTTTAGGTCCAGAAGCGAGACGTGGCATACTCGATAAAGAAGGTGCCGAAGTTGTTGGAGGTGTAGTTGTCGCGAGATACGGTGCTAATCCGATGGAAGTGATTACCAATGTAAAGCAGAAAATGGCCGATATGCATAGTGGTTTGCCTTCAAAAGTATTGGCAGATGGAACCGTTTCACAACTTACCATCGTACCGTTTTACGACAGAACAGTTCTTATAAAAGAAACATTAAATACCCTTGACGAAGCCTTAACTCTAGAGGTCCTAATCACCATTTTAGTGATTGTGGTAATGGTTTTCAATTTAAGAGCTTCTATCTTAATTTCAGGATTATTACCGGTTGCTGTTTTAATGGTGTTTATCGCCATGAAATTCTTTGATGTTAGTGCGAATATTGTCGCGTTATCTGGTATTGCGATAGCCATTGGTACCATGGTAGATGTTGGCGTTATTCTAGCCGAAAATATTATTCGGCACCTCGACGAAAGTGAAGACGATGCACCTATAAACGAAGTCGTTTATAATGCTACTGCCGAAGTTTCGGGAGCGATACTTACAGCAGTAACCACCACGATTATAAGTTTTATTCCTGTGTTTACCATGGTGGGGGCCGAAGGAAAATTATTCACACCTTTAGCCTTTACAAAAACGATAGCTTTAGTGGCATCTGTTATTGTCGCTTTATTTTTAATTCCTCCATTTGCGTCATTTTTATTCCGAAAAAGAAGCGTTAGAACACCATTCTTAATGGCAATAAATAGCATTTTAATCGGACTCGGTTTATGGGCCATGTTTAGTGGCTATTTTATAGGACTGTTACTTGTTGCTTTTGGAATTGTTGGGTTTTTTAAACAGAAATATAGCTGGTCGGAAACGCGAATCAACCTTATTAATAGTAGTGTTGTTGCCGTAGCTATTGTCTTTTTATTAGCAGAATATTGGAGGCCTTTAGGTGTTTCGAAGAACATCGGGATTAACTTAATTTTTGTAGCTGTTATTTGCTTTGGATTACTCGGTTTTTTCTCTGTATTTAAACGCTATTACACACAAATATTACGCTGGGCTTTAGCGCATAAGATGTTGTTTATGTTAATTCCTACTACAATTGTGATACTTGGATTCTTAATCATGAAGCAAACGAGTAAAGAATTTATGCCGTCTTTAAATGAAGGTTCTTTTTTACTTATGCCAACCTCTATGCCACATGCTGGTGTGTCCGAAAATAAACGTGTGCTTCAGCAATTAGATATGGCCGTGGCGAGTATTCCAGAAATAGAAACGGTGGTTGGAAAAGCAGGTCGTACAGAATCTGCTTTAGATCCTGCACCTTTGTCTATGTACGAAAATATCATTCAGTATAAGTCTGAATATATGCTGAATACCGACGGAAAACGACAACGTTATAAAGTGAATGACGATGGTTTTTTTGTAATGAAAGATGGTCGTTTGGTTTTTAATGTAAACGATACAGATAAAAGTAATACCGCTTCAAAAAGAATTCTGTCGACAGACATTAAAATAAATTCAGATGATTTAACAGCGGATGATGATGGAGAATTCTATAGAAACTGGCGACCAGAAATTAAATCGGCAGACGATATTTGGAATAAAATTATTGCAAAAACCAATTTGCCAGGGGTGACTTCTGCGCCGAAATTACAACCTATAGAAACACGCTTAATCATGTTGCAAACAGGAATGCGTGCACCTATGGGCATCAAGATAAAAGGTCAGGATTTAAATCAGATTGAAGCTTTTGGTAAAAAATTAGAACCTATTCTTAAACGTGCTAAAGGCGTGAAACAGGAAGCTGTGTTTGCCGATAGGATTGTTGGAAAACCGTATTTGCTTATCGATATAGATAGAGAAAAATTAGCCCGTTATGGCGTATCAATAGAAACAGTTCAAAACGAGTTAAAAGTTGCTGTTGGTGGTATGGTTTTAACGCAAACTATTGAAGGTCGAGAACGGTATGGTGTGCGTGTACGTTATCCAAGAGAACTGCGTTCTAGTCCAGACGATTTAAATGATATTTATATTCCTGTCGCCCAAGGAAGCCCAGTGCCTTTAAGTGAGTTGGCAACGATTCGTTACGAGCAAGGTCCGCAAGTAATTAAAAGTGAAGATACGTTTTTGGTGGGTTATGTCTTGTTCGATAAACGCGATGGTTTTGCCGAAGTTAATGTCGTTGAAACAGCTCAACAATTAATAAAAGATGAAATTGATAGTGGCGAATTCGTAGTTCCAAAAGGAATTACATATCAGTTCACCGGAACTTACGAAAATCAGTTGCGGGCAGAAAAAACACTGAGTGTTGTAGTGCCTTTGGCCTTGGCGATTATATTTCTAATTTTATATTTTCAGTTTAAATCGGTATCCACATCGTTAATGGTGTTTACAGGAATTTCGGTGGCATTCGCCGGAGGATTTATCATGATGTGGTTATACGGGCAGGATTGGTTCTTAAACTTTAGCGTGTTTGGTGAGAATTTGCGGAGCTTATTTCAAATGCATCCTATTCATTTAAGTGTTGCCGTTTGGGTTGGTTTTATAGCGTTGTTTGGTATTGCGACCGACGACGGCGTGGTCATGGCAACTTATTTAACCCAAACTTTCGATAAGCGTAAACCACAAGATATTAAGCGCATTCGAGAAGCCGTGGTATTTAGTGCAGAGAAACGTATTCGTCCGTGCTTAATGACAACTGCGACGACTATTTTAGCGCTTTTACCGGTGTTAACATCTACAGGGCGAGGGAGTGATATCATGATTCCGATGTCTATTCCTGTCTTTGGAGGGATGATTATTGATATCACCTCCTATTTTATAGTTCCGGTATTATATAGTTGGAAACAAGAATTTATGTTGAAGAGCAATCAAACTAAATTAACTAAAAACGTATGAGTAAGTATATAACACAAACCAGGAGATTTAGTCTGCTTTTTCTTTGCTTTTTAGGTGTAATTTCTGGAGTGCAAGCTCAGGATTTACAAGACTTAATTCAGTTGGGATTAGCGCAAAATACAAATGTGCAACAAGCCGATTTACAGTATAAATTAGCTGTAGAAAAGGTGAATGAAGCTCAAGATATTCCCAATGCCGAATTTGGTTTGGGGTATTTTGTACTTGAACCAGAAACGAGAACGGGGCCTCAGGTTTTTAAAGCCTCTATAAGTCAGATGCTACCATGGTTTGGATCAATTACAGCTCGCGAAAATTATGCGAGTTCACTTGCAGATGCTCAGTACGAAAGTATAGCGATTGCACATCGAAAATTGGTGATGTCAATATCTCAGAATTATTACGAACTTTGGGGTAATATGTCCGAACAACGGGTATTGCAAGAACAACTAAAAATCTTAAAGCGGTATCAAACTTTGGCTTTAACGAGTATTGAAGTCGGGCAAGCATCGGCAGTAGATGTTTTGAAGTTACAAATGCGAGAAAATGAAATTTTAGAAAAAATTGAAATTTTAAAACAAGATTATCTTGCAGTGCAAACGCTAATTAATACGGATTTAAATCGTGAGAAGTCGGTTGTCATAACCATTACTTCAGATTTAGAAATGCCAACAGAAACAAGTTTAGAATTTGATGAAATTACTGATTTGCATCCAGAACTTTTACAATACGACAAGTTGTATGAATCTGTAGAACAATCCGACCAATTATTAGCTAAAGAGCGTGCTCCAATGATAGGTTTTGGTTTAGATTATATTGCTATAGAAAAACGCCAAGAATATGTGCCTGATAATGGAAAGGACATTTTAATGCCTATGGTTACCGTTTCTATTCCCATTTTTAATTCGAAATTTAAATCTAAAAGTGCTCAAAATCGAATTCAAAAAGAAACCTATAAAATTCAGAAAGCAGATAAGAAGAATAACTTGATTTCAATTCTAGATGTTGCTGAGAAAAGAAGAGCGTCAGCTAGAATTAGTTTCAAAACACTGACTAATAATTTAGAACAAGCAAAATACGCTCAGGATATTCTATTAAAAAGTTACGAAACGGGATTAATCGATTTTAATGATGTTTTAGATATTCAAGAACTTCAATTAAAGTATGAGATTTCCCGTATAGAAGCGATACAATCCTATTATAAACAACAAACAATAATTAATTATTTAACACAATAAAATCAACGTAATAAAATTTTTAAATCATGAAAAATATCAAGCAAATTATAAGTGTAATGGCATTAGGAACTGTTTTAATTTCGGTAGTGTCTTGTAAAAATGAAACCAAAAAAGCTGTGCCTCAACAGGAGGAAGAAGTTGAAGTGGTACATTCTAATCCCGAATTTAAAGATGCCAATGTAGAAGAAACTTTTAAAAACTATATGCATTTAAAAGATGCTCTAGTGAAATCTGACAATGCAGAAGCGAAAAACGGCGCAAAAATGATGGCAGAAACAACTATCGATGAGTCTTTAAAAGCTTTGGCTGTGAAAATTTCAGAAGAAAATGATATTAAAATTCAACGTGAATTATTTTCAGATTTAACAACAGCTTTAAAACCGGTAATAGCAGGAAATATTGTTTCAGGCGAAATTTACGAGCAACATTGTCCGATGGCTTTAAAAGGGGGAGCCAATTGGTTTGCAGTTGAAAAGCAGATTAATAATCCGTATTATGGAGATAAAATGTTGCATTGCGGATTAGTTCAAGAGACATTAAAATAATATAAAATTTAAGACATGTCTACACAAGATAAACAGATAAAACAGCATCTTTATATAAAAAATATGGTATGCGATCGTTGTAAAGCATCGGTTAAACAATTGCTAGAAGCGTTGCAAATATCTGTTTATGCATTGCATTTAGGCGACGTGGTTGTGGGACCAATAGCGGCAGAAACGTATCCGATTTTAAAAAAGAAATTACAAAATATCGGTTTTGAATTAATCACGAGTGAGGACGATGTACTTATAGAACAAATTAAAACGGTTCTTATTGAAACTTTAGACGTTTCTGAAAATCAGAACATGAAAATTTCAGAATTATTAACTCAAAAAATCCCAAAAGATTATTCTGTGTTAAGTAAGTTTTTTAGTAAGCGAATGGGGATTACTATTGAGAAATATGTCATTCAATTAAAAATTGAAAAGGTAAAGGAATTGCTTCAATTGGGTCAATTGCAATTCACAGAAATTGCGGATAGTTTAGGCTATACTAGTAGTAGTCATTTAGCCAATCAATTTAAAAGTATTACAGGAATGTCTATGAGCGATTATAAGGCATCACAGCAATGGGACCGAAAAACTATAGACAAAATTATATAAGTATAGTCCATAATAATACAACTGAAATTCGTGGTTAAGTGGTAATTTTAAACTCTAGATTATACACAAATGAAACATACATATAAAATATCAGGAATGACCTGTAACGGTTGTCGCGGTCACGTTGAAAGTACGCTGTCTAAAGTTGAGGGTGTAACGCATGCCACTGTAGATCTGGCGAAAGCTGAAGCCGAAATTGAAATGGAGAATCATATTCCATTAGAGGTGTTTCAGAACGCTTTGCAAGATGATGGCGGACGCTATGAAATACAGCCCCTCCTGACCTCCCCAGAGGGAAGGAGTTTAGATTCGTGTAAAGAAAAAAATGAATCTGTAACTTCAAGCTGTTGTTCTTCAAAAGCGATTTCTGAAAATGAATCTAAAACTTATCATATTCATGGTATGACTTGTAACGGTTGTCGTGGTCACGTTGAAGATATCCTCTCTAAAGTTGAAGGTGTGAAAAATGCATCAGTAGATTTAGAAAAAGCAGAAGCTATAATCGAGATGGAAATTCATATTCCGATAGAAACATTTGAAAAAGCTTTGAAAGCAGATGGGGATGCATATACTATTCATTTAGTGCCATTGTCTCAAAAGGAAAAAGAAGAAAAGATCAAGAGTAAGAAACTCCCCCTTCGGGGGGCGGGGGGCTATTATTATTGTCCGATGCATTGCGAAGGCGAAAAAACTTACGACGCGCCTGGCGATTGCCCAGTTTGTGGTATGGATTTGGTTAAAGAGCAGAGTTTAAAAGCTCCAAAAACACAATATACTTGTCCGATGCACCCTGAAGTCATCTCCGATAAACCTGGAGATTGTCCTACTTGTGGTATGGATTTAGTTCCTGTAAAAGCAGATATTTCTGAAGAGGATAAAACGTATAAAAAGCTACTTAATAAACTTAAGATTGCGACGGTATTTACGCTTCCGATTTTTATTATTGCTATGTCGGAGATGATTAATAACAATCCGTTATACGATATCATGTCGTTAAAATCATGGAATTGGGTGCAGTTTGCTTTATCTATTCCCGTGGTGTTTTATGCGACATGGATGTTTTTTGAACGTGCTTATAGAAGTATAAAAACGTGGAATTTAAACATGTTCACATTAATAGGGATTGGGGCAAGTGTGGCTTGGTTGTTTAGTGTATTTGGTTTAATATTTCCCGATGTTATTCCAGATCAATTTAAAACGGATACAGGTACAGTCCATGTGTATTTCGAAGCGGCTACAGTGATATTAACTTTAGTGTTAATGGGACAGGTTCTAGAAGCCAGAGCTCATAGTAAAACTAATAATGCGATAAAGGAATTGCTAAAATTAGCGCCAAATGAAGCGATCCGGGTTGTAGACGGGAAAGAAGAAACTATTGCGATAGATGATATTAATCTAGGAGATTTATTGCGTGTAAAACCAGGTGGTAAAATTCCTGTAGACGGTTCTGTTTACGAAGGTGAAAGTAGTATAGATGAATCTATGATTACTGGAGAACCTATTCCTGTAAGCAAATCTGAAGGCGATAAAGTGAGTTCGGGAACGATTAATGGGAAACAGTCTTTTGTTATGACTGCAGAAAAAATTGGTGGAGATACTTTGCTTTCTCAAATTATCGAAATGGTAAATACCGCAAGCCGAAGTCAGGCGCCGATTCAAAAACTAGCAGATAAAATTTCAGGATATTTTGTGCCTGTTGTTGTGGGAATTTCAATTTTGACGTTTATCCTTTGGGTGATTTTTGGTCCGGAGCCTAAATACGCATTCGCTTTTGTAAATGCCATTGCCGTGTTAATAATTGCGTGTCCGTGTGCTTTGGGCTTGGCAACTCCGATGTCTGTTATGGTTGGTGTAGGTAAAGGTGCTCAAAATGGAGTATTGATTAAAAATGCTGAGGCCTTAGAGAAAATGGATAAAATCGATGTGCTAATTATCGATAAAACAGGAACCATTACAGAGGGGAAACCATCAGTAGAAAAAGTTGTCTCTGTATCGGACGTTATCGACCAAAATACGGTGCTTCAATACATCGCTTCAATAAATACAATGAGTGAGCATCCGCTAGCCGAAGCCACTGTAAAATATGCAAAAGAACAAAAGCTAAGTTTCTTAAAAGCAACGGACTTTAATTCGGTGTCAGGAAAAGGGGTTACAGCTGTTATAGATGGAAAACACATTGCTATTGGGAATGCTAAAATGATGGAAGATGCAACGATCTCGGTATCCTCAGATTTAGAAGATGCAGTTTCTAAGGAACAGAAGAAGGGGAAAACAGTATCGTATATATCGGTAAATCAAGTAGCAGTGGGATTCATTGTAATTTCAGATAAAATAAAATCCACTAGTAAGAAGGCCATTAAAGCCTTGCAAGAATCGGGTATAGATGTCGTAATGCTTTCTGGTGATAATCAGGAAACAGCCACTGCGGTTGCTGATGAATTAGGATTGAAACACTTTAAAGGAGGTATGTTACCTCAAGATAAATTAAGTGAAGTAGAACGCTACCAAAATGAAGGTAGAAAAGTAGCTATGGCCGGAGACGGTGTTAATGATGCGCCAGCCTTAGCAAAAAGTGATGTGGGTATTGCCATGGGAACAGGAACCGATGTGGCTATTGAAAGTGCTGCTATTACTCTGGTTAAAGGCGATTTGCACGGGATTGTAAAAGCACGAAAATTAAGCGAAAATGTAATGAAAAATATTAAGCAGAATTTGTTTTTCGCTCTGATATATAATTCTGTTGGTGTGCCCATTGCGGCAGGTGTGTTGTATCCGTTTTTCGGAATATTACTATCGCCTATGATTGCGGCTTTGGCAATGAGTTTTAGTTCGGTTTCGGTAATTGCAAATGCATTACGCTTGAAATCGGCAAAGATAGATTAATCAAAAAAAAAGAACAATTATGGAACATTCAAAAGACCACTCAAAAAAGAACAATTACACACGATTTTTTATAATGCTTGGCGCTTCATTTTTAGCCATGTACGTCACTATGTATTTAAATACGTATGCCATAGACCATGTATACTTTAGTTTAACACGCTTTTATATGACATGTTTGGGGATTTCAACTATGGCTATTATCATGTTTGTGGCGATGCAAAACATGTATCAGAATAAAAAGAAGAATATAGCTATAATAGCGGGAAGTATCGTTCTGTTTTTTGGAGCACTCGGATTAGTCCGTTCGCAAGCCCCAATTGTAGGAGATGTATTGTGGTTAAAAGCCATGATTCCGCATCATTCTATTGCCATTTTAACGAGTGAACGTGCCGATATAAAAGATCCAGAGGTTAAGCAATTAGCAGAAGATATTATAGAAGCACAAAGGAAAGAAATTAAAGAGATGAAAGCCATGATTGAACGCTTAGAAGAAAATAAATAATTCATGAAACGTAATACTATATATATTGTATTCGCTCTAATTTTAGGGTTGATTCTAGGCTATTTAATGTTTGGGAGGACTGCGACTTCAACTATAGAATCGCATAATCATGAGCAAGAAGCGAGTTTGGAATCGAATGAAATGTGGACCTGTTCTATGCATCCGCAAATTATGAAAACAGAAGCGGGAGATTGCCCGATTTGTGGTATGGATTTAATTCCGGTAACCACAGACGATAGCGGATTAACAGCGCAACAATTTAAATTAAGTAAAAATGCGATAGCCTTAGCAAATATAGAAACTACTGTTATAGGTGCTGGTACAAATGGAGATACTAATTTAAAATTATCTGGAACGATTAAAGTGAACGATGATAAAGTATTTGTGCAACCCGCACATTTTAATGGAAGGATAGATAAGCTATATGTCACATCGGTAGGGCAGAAGGTACATAAAGGACAACTTGTTGCGACCATATATTCTCCAGATTTAATTCGGGCCCAACAGGAATTAATTACGGCTTATAAAATGAAAGCGTCACAACCAGAGTTATATAGCGCGGTGCGTACTAAATTTAAGAACTGGATGATTCATGGTGGCCAATTAGATGAGATTGAGAAGTCGGGACAGGTTGTAAATCAATTTAAAATTTACGCACATGTTTCGGGAACCGTTTCCGAAATTTCGGCAAAAGAAGGAGATCATGTTATGGATGGTAAGGCTATTTTTAAAGTGTCTAATTTAAGCACGGTTTGGGCAGCATTTGATGCTTACGAAAATCAGATACAGACATTAAAAGTGGGGCAATCCATTGATATAGTAGCAAAGGCCTATCCGAATAAAGTGATACCTTCTAAAATTACATTTATAGATCCCATATTAGAGGCATCTACGCGAACAGTAACTGTTAGAACTGTTTTAGAAAACAAAGAAGGTTTGTTTAAACCCGGTATGTTTGTAGAAGGTGCTATAGCAAATCTAAAAGAAAATAAAGCAGAGGTGTTAACTATACCTGTTTCGGCTGTTATGTGGACGGGTAAGCGCTCGGTGGTGTATTTAAAGGTAAATGTAGATGAACCTGTTTTCGAGATGCGAGACATTACCTTAGGGTCTAAATTAGGAGCCGCTTATGAAGTGATTAATGGCCTTGCTCTAGGTGATATTGTTGTAACCAACGGAACATTTACTGTAGATGCTGCAGCTCAGTTAAAAGGAAAATCATCGATGATGAATCAGAATAATGTGTCGCATGACGTTTCTGATGGTATTGAAAATGACTTAATTTCGGATGTAAAGGTTCAAGAAGCTCCTGAAATTTTTCAGAAACAGTTAGAAGTAGTACTTCTTTCTTATATTCAATTAAAAGATAATTTGGTTAATAGTGATTTTGAATCGGCCAAAAATCAAGCTAGTCAACTTTTAAAAGCGGTGAAGGACGTCGATACAAAATCTATTTCGGAAGACAGAATAATGATGACTTTATGGGATGAGCAATCCACTAAAATAGAAAATAATCTAACTGAAATTCAAAGTGTTAAAGATTTAGCAACCTTTCGGAATGTGTTTTCAAAAGTATCGTTAGATGTAAAACACCTCATTGAATTATATGGTGTGTCTTTTAAAGTATATGTGCAATTTTGTCCGATGTCAAATCAGAATAAAGGAGGCTATTGGTTAAGTTTGGAAGAAAAAATTAAGAACCCTTATTACGGAGCAGTTATGTTGGAGTGTGGAGAAAATGATAAAATAATAGAGTAAAATAGGTGTGGTATTTGTCTTATGGTAACAAAATGTTTCTTTTAGTAGGAATACTATAATTTTTTAACACAAAAAAATCGTGTCTATTGGTAAGTATTTGATAATTAAATGTTAATTTGCAAGTGTATTAATAATTTAATTAATCAAAAATCTATACATGGAAATCTTATTAGATAATGTAATACCTGAAGAACATCCTAGAACGTTTACAACGAACGCTTCTGAGCATAAAGATGTGATTAAGGTGAAACAAGCTGTACTCGCTATTGATGGTGTAGAATCTATAGAGTTCTTGGATGTCGTTTTTCCTAAACAATTTAAAGTTAAGGTTTCAAAAATGATTGAAGTCCGCTTTGTAGAAGAGGCTGTTAATGAAGTTGGATTTAACGCTCTACCAAGAGAGTTTTTATCCTTTTAAATATAAAAAAAGCTAGTAATTTAATTACTAGCTTTTTTTATTAATGGGTGTCAACCTATTATTTCATACCATAAACGGTTACATCGGCTTTTCCGTTTAAAATACCTTTAGTATCGTACCAAAATTCGATACTTCTTAATTTTCGTTTTCCTCCCCTAAGATCAATCACACGGCTTTCCCCATTTTTCGGAATGTCGAATCGTGTATCAATTTTTTCTGGAGCTCCATTGTCATACGTTACAACCATACGTTGTATATTAACAGGAGCGTCTCTTACTTTAAATTTAAGCTTTCTATAATAATCGAAAGGTCCAGGCACATTTATTTTATCGTGATCTGCAGTATGGTTAGCATGCGTTGTTCCTAAATTAACCCATTGTCCAACCACTCTGTTGTTATTATGAGCTACAGGTGCTCTTACAATACGTTGCGCAGAGACAAATTGAATGCTAAAAATACAGACCACTAGCGCGGTGAGAATTGTTTTGGTGTAAGTGTTCATGACGTGTTTCGTTTTTTTATTTAAATATACTTAAAAATCTCATTACTCATTTTGGAACCAGTAATATGATAACGTTATTTATATGATTTTTTTTATGACCCGCAATTTATGGGTGTGCATCTTTTTATCGATATTATAAATTCCAGAATGATCTAAACGGTCTATTCTTATTTTTCCATGGGCATGGATAATATAATTATCGTTCATAATTATGCCAACATGAGTAATCTGACCCTCATTATTATCGAAAAAAGCTAAATCTCCAGCTTCACTTTCTTCAATAAAGCTTAGAGGTTCTCCTTGAGTCGCTTGTTGAGAAGCATCTCTTAAAATTTTATAGCCATTTAGTTTGTAAACCATTTGTGTAAATCCAGAGCAATCAATCCCAAAAGGCGTTTTTCCTCCCCATAAATATGGCGCATTTAAATACATAAAAGCAGTTTGTATGAGGTTGCTTTTAGGAAGAATTTTATCGGTAAACTCGCCATCGTGGGTATGGTTTAAAATAGGTAAACTGTTTAAGCATGATCCCAGCGGAATAGGGTAGAGTTGCTCGTTCCTGTCGGTTACAAATTCGATTAAATTGGTAGACAATTTAGGAGCTTTAGAATCTAAGTCTGCATAAATATCTTCAGAAATTTCAACATATTGTTTGTTGTCTATCCAGCCTTCGTAGGTATCGAAAGCCAAACGGATCTTACTCCACTTTTTTCGTTGTTCTAAAATCTTAAAATGTTCCCCATAGAGTACCTGAGATATAAGTTCCGAAGCATCAGAGGGTTCAATTCTTAAAGGGACAATGCTTAAATTACAAACGCCGTATTGCATTAATTAACTGTTGAATTTTGGTCTAAATATAGAATTTAATGAGTTTTTAAAAAAGATATTTCCAATTAAAGACGTTCTAGCACCATTGCCGAAGCGCCACCACCTCCATTACAAATTGCGGCAGCTCCAAGTTTAGCATTATTTTGTTCTAGCACATTTAATAACGTAATAACTATTCTTACTCCAGAACATCCTAGGGGATGGCCCAAAGAAACGGCTCCTCCGTTAACATTAACGTTCGAATCTTGCAATTCTAAAAGTTTCATATTGGCTAAGCCAACAACAGAGAACGCTTCATTTAACTCAAAGAAATCAATATCACTAATTTTTACACCTGCCTTGTCTAAGGCTTTTGGTAATGCTTTTGCTGGACTTGTAGTAAACCATTCTGATGCTTGAGACGCATCGGCATAACTTTTTATAACTGCCAAAGGTTTTAAACCTAAAGATATGGCTTTGTCTTTACTCATTAAAATCACTGCTCCAGCACCATCGTTTATGGTAGATGAATTGGCTGCAGTAACTGTTCCGTCCTTTGTGAATGCCGGGCGAAGCGTTGGAATTTTATCTATTTTTACATTTGTAAATTCTTCATCTTTACTAAAAATTAAAGGTTCACCACGTCGCTGAGGTACTTCTACTGGAATAACTTCATTGTCAAATTTGCCAGCTTCCCATGCTTTAGCAGAACGAGTGTAAGATTGTACCGCATATGCATCTTGCTCTTCTCTAGTAAATTTATAACTCGTGGCACAGGCATCTGCACATACACCCATTGCATTTTGCTTGTAAGCATCTAACAAACCATCTTGTTGCAGGCCATCGATTAATGTTGCTGGTCCAAATTTAGTGCCTGTCCTGGCATGCATATAATGCGGAATCATACTCATATTTTCCATACCTCCAGCAACCGCAATTTCGACATCTCCTAAGGCAATGGCTTGGGCAGCGAGCATAATGGCTTTCATTCCAGAAGCACACACTTTATTTACCGTTGTACAAGGTACAGTATCTGGTATACCTGCATAAATAGCAGCTTGTTTGGCAGGAGCTTGTCCTGTACCTGCTTGTACCACTTGACCCATATAAACTTCGTCGATTAGATGCGGATCTAAATGTATTTTATCTAGAGCGCCTTTTATGGCAATAGCACCTAGTTTTGGAGCAGGAATAGTGGATAATGACCCTAAAAAACTTCCGATTGGAGTCCGGATTGCCGATACAATAACAACTTCTTTGCTCATATTTATGTATTTGTGAATGTTTGTTACGAATTTAATAAAATAAATATGATTTATAAAGGATTCCTTATTTATAAACGGGTCGAAACGCCTTAATTTTTATTACATTTGATATACTTAACTCTATTCATGAAAGATTTTGTAAATACCTTATACAGGAACCATACTTTGTTGTATAAAATATTGCTTTTTATATGTACAACCTTTCTAATTGTATACTTGTTTCCTAAGAGTGGCCGGTTTAAATATGATTTTGAAAAAGGTAAACCTTGGCAGTCCGAAAACTTATACGCTCCCTTTAATTTTGCGATTAAGAAAAGTAACGAAGAAATATCTACAGAACAGCAGGCTGTAAAAGCAAGTGCTATTCGTTATTTTGATATTGATAGTAGGATTAAAGCACAGGTGTTTAAAAATTATAAAATCACGTTTAATGAGAGCATTTCAGATTCTATCCCAAGATCGGATTATAGAGCGCTTTTTAATGAGGGCTCGAAAATATTAAGCGATTTTTATAATTATGGTGTATTGCACGAAGACCATAGTTTTAACGCGAAAAGCACGGTTGTTTTATTAGAAAACCGAGTTGAAAAGGTGAGTGCAGAATATTCCAATTTGGTGAAACAAGAGAATATTAAACCTTTAATTATTAAAACGCTTTCCGATCATAATTTAGGTTCTTACGAAAAGCAGTTTCTTTCTGTGTTTTACGACGTTATTCAGCCAAACTTAACGTACAATAAAGAATTTACGGAACGGGCACTAGAAGAAGAACTTAGTAAAATATCTTACACCCGAGGTAGTGTTGAAAAGGAAACCCTTTTAATTTCTAAAGGGGAAGTGGTTGAAGGCGATAAATTCCAAGTTTTAAAATCTTTAGAATCCGAATACGAGTCGCAAGTTTGGAATGCGAGTAACTATAACTGGATTGTATTTGCATACACTGTTTTAGTCGCTTTAGCATTGTTAATGTTATTGCTGTTTTTAAGGAAATACAGACGCGATGTGTTCGAAAATAATAATAAAGTTACCTTTATTTTCTTCAACGTTCTATTTATGGTTTTTATAACCTCACTGGTGGTTAATTATAATGCGCACTATATTTATGTGGTACCTATTTGTATTCTTCCTTTGGTTTTAAAAGCCTTTTTCGATGCTAGGTTAGGTCTGTTTACCCATGTTGTTACTATGTTATTATTGGGATCTATTGTTCCGAATAGTTACGAATATATGTTCCTTCAAATAATTGCAGGTATAGTTACTATTTTAACCGTTTCAGAATTATATAAACGCGCTAATTTATTTATTTCGGTAGGGCAAATTACAATGGTGTATATCATTGCTTATTTTGCATTTTTTGTAATTCATGAAGGAAGTATAGATAATTTAAAATGGGAAACCTTTTTAATGTTCATCTTGTGTGGTTTGGCAACCTTATTCGTGCAACCTCTGATTTATGCTTACGAGAAAATGTTCGGATTAGTATCAGACGTGTCTTTATTGGAGCTTACAGATACCAACAGTAAGTTATTAAAAGAACTAGCTGAAAAGGCACCGGGAACGTTTCACCATTCGTTAAACGTAGCCAATTTAGCTGAAGCTTGCGCAAATGAAATTGGAGCGAATAGTATGTTAATGCGTGTTGGAGCTTTATATCATGATATTGGTAAAATGAAGAACCCTACGTATTTTACAGAAAACCAGTCGACAGGAATTAATGCGCACGACGAATTAGCGCCCAAAGAGAGTGCTAAAATTATAGTAGATCACGTTTTAAATGGGATTGAAATAGGAAAGAAAAACAACTTGCCAGATCGCGTTATCGATTTTATAAGAACGCATCATGGAACCAGTGTAGTGTACTATTTTTATATGATGGAGAAAAAAGCAAAACCCGATGAGGTCAATGTAGACGATTTTAGATATCTAGGTCCGAAGCCATTTAGTAAGGAAACTGCCATTTTAATGATGTGCGATAGTGTAGAAGCGGCTTCTAAAAGTTTAAAGGAACCCACATCGACAAAAATTGATGCATTTGTAGAAAATATTATAGATAAGCAGATGGATGAGGGGCAATTTTTAAATTCGAATATAACTTTTAAAGAAATTCAATCTATTAAAAAAGTGCTAAAACTCAAGCTAGCAAACATTTACCATTTGCGAATAGAATACCCTGAATAATTTTTATAAAAAAAGTTTAAAAAAGGTTGTAATATCTAATAACAAGTCTTATTTTTGCACTCGCAAATTTATTGCAACGTTCATAATTTTTAGGAGAGGTGCCAGAGTGGTAATGGAGCAGATTGCTAATCTGTCGACGGGTAACTGTCGCCAGGGTTCGAGTCCCTGTCTCTCCGCAATTAGTCTTTAATATAATATCGGGAATTAAAGATTTTAACAATACATCTTCGGGGTGTAGCGTAGCCCGGTTATCGCGCCACGTTTGGGACGTGGAGGCCGCAGGTTCGAATCCTGCCACCCCGACTAACCTAGTTTTAGGTTAAACAAAAACACTGTTAATCGTATGATTTTCAGTGTTTTTTTGTTTTTATAAACATTTGTCTTAATTGGTGTCATATCAATCTAATCGGCTCACAATTCATTTCACAGTTTTTAAATTATAAAAATGTGAAACGATTAGCTTTTACAAGAAACGTGTTTTTAAGTGCTCAAGTAGTTAAAACACGATTTCTTGGAGATGATTCAAATAATAATACTTTACTATCTCTTATAGATTATCATAATAGAGTAATGACCTCATCATTGTCCCATGGCACCCTTGAAAATTATTATATCACCCAAAAGTATATTAAGCTTTTTCTATTGAATATGAAGGCTCATGATATGAATCTATCCCAATTGTCCTATAAATTCATATTGATTTTCAAAATTTATTAAGGTCTTATACTCCTAGATCATCAAAAGAAGATGGAAAATATTACAGTTATGAAGCACATTCAAAGATTTCGTAAAATAGTCACTATGGTTTATAAATTAGAATGGATTAATAAAGACATTTTGGTGAAATTCAAACCCATTTATATCTTAAGTTAACCTTATCAAATTTCATAAAAAACCGTTACAAATGCATGCAACGGTTAAATATGAATGTCTAAAAAAAATTATTCTACAACAATTTTAAATTTGGTATGTATATGGTCTCCAGAGATATTGAGAATGTATATCCCAGAGGTATGGGTCTGTGATACATCTAACATATAGGTACTATGGGTTTTAGAAAAAAGTTTTTCTTTCAGTATAACCTTTCCTGTCATATCAAATAAAGTAGCAGTAGCACCATTTAGGTTGGTATTGGCTGTATGAATGAAAATGTGATTTTTTGCGGGGTTCGGATAGATGTTAATACGATTAGAGTCCGTATGGAATGTTTCATTAATAGAAAGTGTATTAGCATATAATTGTGCGACTTCTCTTTCAGTTAAAGCATAATTAAATATTTCAAGTTCGTCAAACAAGCCTTTATAGGGTGCAGGAGCTGTTCCTGCTGCTAATTCAAAAACTCCAATATTTCCTATAATTAAATCACTAGCTTCAGAAATACCTGTTACAGCTGTTTCATCAAGTTCAGCAGTAAAAATACCATTGGTGTAAATTCTTAATTTATGAGCAGGGATATCTCTCATTATAACAACGTTTACCCATGCACCTGTAAAAAAGTTCGCTGCCGTTGTGCTTAACTCTTTTTTTGTAGCATTGTCGTCTATAGCAAATCGTAGTACATCGCCTTTTACTTCTACATTAAATCGTTTACCAGTGGCTCCCGTTGTTTCATTTTTTGTAAACGACCCTTTACATAGTATGTACATGCTCTCGCTAGAGGATTGAGGTAATAAACTTGGGTCTGCTTTCATCCAAAAAGAGATCGTAAACGAACTGTTGTCGAATAAAAGTTGATTTTGGTTAGGAATATTAACCATGTATTTAGAATCTAACGACGTCGCAAAATCTATAGCTTGATTTGTTTTGCCCGCTACGCGTACTTCTGCATTATCGAAATCAGGGTCGAGTTTACCGTGGTTTTCATACCGCGACACATCGGCAATTTGCATGCCTTCACCAGCAACCTCTTTAAACGGCCAGTGCCCCAAATGTTCAGGAGTAAGCACTTTAAAAGTCCATACCTCGCCAGGCGTCGTTCCTTTATCGTTTATAGCATCTACTCTCCAGTAGTAGTTTGCTCCAGGGGTTAATTCTGAAACTTGATACGAAGGCGTTTCCGAGTAGGTAATATCTGCTAATTTGTTTAGATTTTCAGAATCTGTCCCCAAGTATACAGCATAATTTAGCGTATTATCACTTCCGTTCCATTTTAAATTTAATTGGCCGTTTAATAATTCGGTATTATTAAATCCCGATGTTGGTATGGGGCTATTTGCTTTATCTGGTGTAGATGGAATACGCTGGGTAGTTACCGATGCTATGGTATTATAAACCGAAAATTCGGTACTGTTTATGGCTTTTACTCTATAGTAATAGGTTGTGTTTGGCGTTAATCCCGTATCAGTATAACTAATAGTATTCGCATCAAGCGTGCTAATTACAATAAAGTCGGTTCCGTTATCAGAGCGCTCTACCACATATTGGTCTTCATTTGTTGCATTATCACCCCAATTAACAGTTAAAGCTGCCGAAGGCGGTGTTTCTGTAGAAACGATTTCGGTAAATGTGATATCGGATGGTGGATAAATAAAATCTGGAGGGGTTTCATTAGTTATCCCATTAATATACACTTCAATATTTAAATACGGTGGTTGTAGAGTGCTTTCGGCTAAAGCATCGGGTGTGTTTCTATCTAAGCCATTGGCATCTTCCCACGCGTCTGGCATTCCATCATTATCCGAATCTAAAGGAGCTGGTGCGCCGTAAACATGACCTAAACCTCCATTTATAAACGGCAAATCGTATTCGCGATACACGTAAAAAGCCTCGGTACCTTTCGATTTTAAATTGGCAATCATTAAACTATCTACTTGGTCGCGTTTTGGGTAGGATGCACCCACGTCAAGTACCGCCTTATCAAAAGCATCCTGTGCAGATAACGTTGCATTTTTTTCAGGATAATCGTAAGGTGTAGCTTGTAGACTTAAATCATCGCCAGTAGGGTAGCCCGTTAAATCTTCAGAAACCAATTCGCCGTCTAAGATTCCGTTTTTATTATTATCGAAGTAGTTTCCAGACCCGTATAAAAAGAAATTAGAATTCCCTCTATTAAAAGGTGTAGAAACAGTATTGCTAGTATGAGGCCCACCAATAAAATAATTGTTTATGATGTTTACTTTTGAAATGCCTTCAGAATCACCACCCATAATATAAGCGTCGCCAGATTCAGTATGGCCATAGGTATTTCCATAATTCCCCCAATTATAAACCACATTATTTACAAACTCGTTAATGCCTTTAACTTTGGGGTTTCTGGTTTTGTTGCTTAGATATAAATTGCCTATAATACTTAATTTACCGTCCGATGGTTGCATTAAGCCACCTGCAGAATGGTTATGGCGGTGTAAACCTTGTCCAATAATAGAATTTTGAATGGTTATATTATCTGGACTTTCGCCTTTATTATCCCAATTTACAGAGAAAACCTCATCAGTTCCCCAAGAAAAAGTCATGTGGTCCAGAATAATATCCCTTCCATTTGAAATTCCCGAAGCATCCTGATTTTGTGCGCCCCCCACATAACGAATGCGCACATATCGTGCAATGGTATTACTTGCTCCTGTAAAAGAAACTCTGGGACCAGCAAGAACAATACCTTCACCAGTAGCTGTTTGCCCTGCTATAGTGGTGTTTTTTGAAACTACTATTTGAGATTGTAAGTTTATAATTCCTCCAACTTTAAAAATAATAAAACGACCTTCTTGACTTACCCCATCCCGAAACGAACCTGGGCCACTATCGTTTAAATTTGTGACTAAGTAAATTTCGGCGTTTTCTGCACCTCTAGCTCCCGTTGTATATCTACCAAAACCGGTAGCTTCTGGAAAAGCAAGTGTTTGGGCACTTAATGTGGTACACATGGTAATAAGCCCCGAAAATAAACATGATTTTGATAATAGTTTAAAATTAAGTTTGTTTTTTTTCATATTAGCAGGTTAATTAGTTAATAATATATGAAATTAATAAAGATGTGTCGTTTAGTTATCCTGTTGTGTCCTGTTTTTGTGTTAGTTGGTAGTCTTTAGTCTGTAGTAGGTGCTTCTAATTTTGTCATTGCGAGTGGAACAGCGTGGAGCGTGACAATCTTTTCTTTTGAGTCGTTAGTTCTTAGCCAGTAGTTTGTAGTATTTAGTAGTGAATAATGTAATGCTAAATAATTAATAAAGTTGAAATAAAAAGGAACAAAGAGACTAGAGTTAAGAACCAGGATGAGTTTATTTAGTACAACCCACTAACGACTCACCATTGACTAATAACTAAAAATAGCCTTTAATGAATTAAAAGCACGAGGTATTATTCAATCTATTGTAGGAAAAGGATATTACCTGTTAAATGATAGTATAGAAGAGAGTCAGAAGGTGTTCTTGTTATTTGATGAATTGAGTTCCTTTAAGGAAGATTTATACAATTCGTTTATTAATAATTTAGATGATAATATTCGGATAGATATTTATAGGTATCAAATTAGGGTTTAAAACCCTGCAATTTCATTGCAGCACTTTAGTAATATAGAATTTTTATCTTTATGAAAAGGGAGGATATCAACGCAAAGGATCGCATACAGTATGTCGTTTAAGTTGTGATATAGTTTGGTTTACCAAGTATAAATATAAAGTGTTGAAAGGAGATGTGCAGTCTCGTTGCCGGGATTTGCTGATTCAAATATATGAAGCGGAAGAAGTTGAGATATTAAAAGGGGTTGTAAGTTATGTTCATGTTCACATTCACATTCACATGCATATCGAATACTCACCAAAACAGAGTATTAGTATTTTGACAAATCAAATGAGGAGAAGAGGTTTAAGGAAGTTACAGCAGGAATTTCCAAAATTAAGGAAACAATATTGGGGTAAACATTTTTTGGCAATAGGTTATGGTGTCTGGAGTACTGGAAATATCACACATGAAATGGTTAATGAATATTTAGAGCATCATAGAAAACCTAATTCGAATAACTCCAACTTCATATTAGAGTAAAAACAAAGAGTGACTTTAGTCCCTCGTGTAACAAACTTATGGACTTAAGTCCATAGTGGTTTAGTTTCATCATTTTAACGAAGAAATTTTTGGAAAGTTAATTTTCGAGAATGTAGGACTGTACAACTACTATGTGATTATGCCTGCTAATTTAAAAAACACTAATGAGGTGATAAAAATATTGCCAAAGGATAAGGTTTATATTTTGGACCAAATGCATCCAGAATTGTCTCAATACTCGGCAATTTATCAGAATTTCGAAAAAGATATTTATAATAACCTTACTGAAGCAATACCTCTAATACTGAAATATTCTCAAATTATTCTTCATTTTTCAGTATCGAGTCAACCTTTAGGTATGAAAAAAGGATTTATTGAATTCTGTAAAGTAAACAGTTTAGAGTATAAAGTTATTAGTTCTTTAAAAGATCGAGTGATTACTAAGGGTGAACTGTATGTACTTCCAGAGGATAAAAATTTATTGCGAGTTATAAAAGGGATGAAGCGATAGCAACTTAGTTTGTCTAAAGATGTAGCGATTATTTCTTATAACGACACACTTTTGAAAGAAATTGTAGAAGGTGGTAAAACTACTTTTTCTACAGATTTCAACCAAATGGGCGAACGCTTAGCGCAAATGATTATGCATAATGAGCAGTTAAGAATAGAAAATGTAAACACCTTAATTCTTAGTAATTCATTATAATAATTTAAGTAAAAAAGACATGAATACGACTTTAATTAATACTGTCAAAGGATGTATTTTAGAAACGTTTGAGGTATAGTCATTTATGGTTTTTTCCCCTGAACGAATCAATATTATTGGAGAACATACAGATTATAATAATGGTTTTGTGTTTCCTTCTGCCGTTAATAAAGGGAAAGATAAACTGAGTCCAGAGAACTACCAAAAAGCATTGTTTGTAATTCAAGAAAATGCACGTGCAGTAGAAGCTTCTAAAGTATTGATAATCGATGATTTACAAATCTTAGGTGAATTAATTTATGCTTCTCATATGGGGTTACAACACCAATACAAGTTGAGTTGCGCCGAATTAGATTATTTAGTCGAAAAAAAAAGTCAAATACAAATATTCTAGGCGCTAGAATGATGGGGGTGGCTTTGGTGGTTGTACCATTAATCTAATTGCAACATCTGAGATAGTAACCTTCAAGCAATATATTACAAAGGCCTACATGGCTAAAATTAATAGAGATTGCTTTATTTACGAAATAGAACTATCCGATGGTACTCATATAATCAATTACTAATTTAAAGCATTAAAAATGAACACCGACTTACAAGACTATTCACATAAACGCTTAAATATACTTACAAGGAATGGGTTTTATCACCTCATCGCGCTAAAAGACCGTGGCAAGGACAAACCGAAGACCTGTCTGAAGAGACACCCCTTCGCACGATCCGTCATGTTATTTATCTGCAGGAAATACTAGAATTAATGCGGAATTAAACCCTATTTACGAGGATGTATTTATGTTTACCAATGATTTTTCAGCACTTCAAAACGATTCCAAATCGTTTCAGGTTAACAATGGTTTAATGCTGGCTCAAAGTGAAACAGATATTTGTAAAGTGATTTGTCTTAGCCCAGACGATTCCAAAAGTTTAGCAGATACGTCTGTAAATGCTATAGAGAAGGTGGTTTTTGCATGGCAGAAAGAATACTCAGAGCTTTCTAAAATTAAGACCATAAATTACGTTCAGATTTTTAAAAACAAAGGTGCTGTTATGGGATGTAGTAACCCACATCCTCATGGATAAATTTGGAGCCAATCGACTTTGCCTAACGAAGTGGATAAGAAAAATAGTGCACAATTAACTTATAATACAGCTAATAAGCGTCGTCTTTTAGGAGACTATCCCTTTTAAGAATTCAAAGAAAAAGAACGGATTACTTTTGAAAATGATGAGTTTGTGGTATTAGTTCCATTCTGGACAATACGACCGTTTGAAAGGGTGATCGTGCCTAAAAGGCATCAGCGTAGTATTCTGGATTAAAAAGAAGAAGAGTCGGTTCAATTTGCTGAAGTAATTTCGGTAATTACTAAAGCATCTCACTCCCATATTCTAGTGGCATACATCAAGCACAAACAAATGAAGATGAAAATAGCCTTTGGCATTGACATATGAATTTTTATCCGCCTTTATTAAAAAGTGCGACGGTTAAAAAAAATATGGTTATTTATGGAATGTTTGGTGTCTCCACAACGTGATATTACAGCAGAGGTTACAACAAATTGGTTATCGTATTTAATCATAGATTAAAGGGGGCTTGGTTATTAATTGAAGACATAACTTTAGTTTTTATTTTTTTTAGGGTAAAATGGAAATAAGCTTATTCTGCAATGTAATTTATAAGTAATCTCTAGTTTTAATTTACAAATGCATTTGACAGCAGGATAGTACAGGATATAATACTTTGATGATTAGAATATCTTTAATTTATTAATAAAAAACATGCTTTATTTTCATTTAACTCATTTTATTGTGTTAGCGTAGATGTTGGAATGGAATTTTATAAAGGTTATTAAATATAATTTATGTAACGTTATTCATCCCATGTTAAGTATTAATCAATACTATTTTAAACCATATGAAGTAATTATAAATATCATTTTACTTTATATTTTACCATACTAATTAATCAAAACCAAAACTTCTAATAATGAAAAAAACTTACTTTTTTGCATTATTTCTATGTGTTATGTGCATACATTCTAGTGTAGCACAGCGTAAACTAGAAAACCTTAACCGCGGTTTAATTGCGGTAAGAACAACTACAAATCAAGTTTATATTGGCTGGCGATTGCTAGGCTACGAAAATCAATCCACTACATTTAATGTGTATCGTGATGGCATAAAGATAAATGATGTACCTATAGAAAACTCTACTAATTATTTAGATAATATATCTGAAGACGCTTCTTATTCTGTTAAAACAGTTATTAATGGAGAAGAAAAGCAAGAATCGGAAACAGCTCAAGTCTGGCAACAAAATTATTTAGAAATACCATTGCAAACTCCTATTGGTGGCACCACTCCAGATAATGTATCCTATTCTTATACAGCAAATGATGCCAGTGTAGGTGATTTAGACGGGGATGGGGAATATGAAATCATTTTAAAATGGGATCCAACAAATTCCCAGGATAACTCGAGAGAGGGGTATACTGGTCATGTGTTCTTGGATGCTTATACTTTAGACGGTGAATTAAAATGGCGAATAGATTTAGGAAAAAACATTCGTGCAGGGGCACATTATACTCAGTTTATAGTTTTCGATTTTGATGGCGATGGCAAATCTGAAATAGCTTGTAAAACAGCCGATGGTACCATAGATGGGATAGGAACAGTAATTGGAGATCCCAATGCAGATTACAGAAACAGCGCAGGAAGAATTCTTGAAGGACCAGAATTTTTAACCATTTTTAATGGAGAAACAGGAGCTGCCATGGATACAGTAGATTATCTGCCGGCTCGTGGAAGTGTAAATTCTTGGGGTGATAATTATGGAAACCGAGTAGATCGGTTTTTAGCAGGTGTTGCTTTTTTAGATGGTAAAACACCAAGTTTGGTAATGTGCCGAGGGTATTACACCCGTTCAGTTTTAGCAGCGTGGGATTTCAAAGGAGGTAAACTGTCTCAACGTTGGATATTTGACTCGAATGATGAGGCGAATAAAGGTTATGCAGGACAAGGGAATCATAGTTTAAGTATTGCAGATGTAGATGCAGATGGCAAAGATGAAATTATTTATGGATCTATGACCGTAGACAATGATGGTACTGGGCTTTACACTACAGGATTAGGTCATGGAGATGCACTTCATGTTTCAGATTTTGATCCAGAAATCCCTGGTCAAGAGGTTTTTATGCCTCACGAAAACAAAGTTGATGGTATTACATTTAGAAGTGCGAAAACAGGAGATATTATTTATCAATATAAAATGAATACTGATGTAGGGAGAGGCTTAATTGCCGATATAGACCCCAATCATTTAGGAGCGGAATCTTGGGCATCCAGCGGTTTAGGCGTGTATAATGTAAAAGGTGAGAAGGTACAAGATAGCAGACCTTCAATTAATTTCGCGATTTGGTGGGACGACGATTTACAGCGTGAGTTGTTAGATGGTACAAGCATAAGTAAATATGGTGTGGGTGAAGTTTTTAATGCTCTTGGGTGCGAATCGAATAATAGCACAAAGAAAACACCAGCTTTACAAGCCGATTTGTTTGGAGATTGGAGAGAAGAAGTAATGCTTCGTACGAGTGATAATAAAGCTTTGAGGATTTTTGTAAACCCAACAGAGTCCACTAGAAAAATGTATACGCTTATGCATGATCCGCAATACAGATCTGCAATTGCTTGGCAAAATGTAGGCTATAATCAACCGCCTTGGCCTTCTTTTTATTTGGGTACAGGGATGGATACTCCTCCTCAAGCTCCGCTTTCTAATAATAAATTAATTTGGAAAACAGGAGCTGTTTGGGATATAGATAAATCTTCAAATTGGGCTTATAATGATGCTTCCTCTGTGTATCAGCAAGACGATGTTGTTTTATTTGACGATTCTGGAGATGCCAATACCCCAATAGCATTAATTGGTGATATTAATCCATCAAGTGTAACATTTAATTCATCTTTAGCTTATATAATTCAAGGTGAAGGACACTTAAATGGAACTATGGAATTTAATAAATCTGGAAATGGTCATGTCTTTCTAAATAACACGAATAGTTTTCAAGGAAAAACTACAGTCTGGGAAGGTGGTTTATTTATAAATGGATTACTAGAAAATAGTCCCATTATAGTAAAAGATTATGCAGCAATTGGCGGAGAAGGTACCATTTCTAAATCGATTACTATTGGAAAAGGTGTAAATATATATGCTAGCGAGATTAATAAGGCAGGCGTTTTAACTATAAATGGAGAAACCAATATAGAGGGTGATATTTATATTAATTTCGACTTAACCGAAGATCCTTCAGCATTAAATGATAAAGTTATTTTTAATGAGGATGTTCATTTTAACGGTCAAGTAACTTTCAATTTAAATATTTTATCAGACGGATTGCAAACAGGAACTTACACACTTGTTGAATATACTAAGGCTTTCAATTTAAATGTAGAAGATATTAAAGTCCAGGGTGTACCTGGAATTAAATACGAATTAAAAAATACAGGAACTGCTATAACTATGGATGTAGAATGGGTAAGAAATCCAACAACTGTATATTGGAGGGGTAGTGAAAGTAATGTTTGGGATTTAGCAGAAACCTTAAATTGGTATAATGGAACAGGTTCAGATTTATTCGCTCCAGCAGATACCGTTATTTTTGATGATTCTGCGTCAGATAAAAATACTGTGGAAACAACAGGAACTCTTCCAATTAGTCAAATCGTGGTAAATTCAACTTCAGAATATTATATTCAAGGAGATGGAAATATAAGTGGAGATGGTGGATTGCAAAAGTTAGGTTCTGGTACTTTGTTTATTAAAGGAAATCATAATTTTACAGGAACTACGAAAATTGAATCTGGTAAATTATCTTTAGAATCTCTTTCTAACGGAGGTGAATCTGGAGCTCTAGGAGCGGCATCTAATCTTCCAGAAAATCTTCAAATTAATGGAGGGGTTTTAGAATTTACATCAGATTTAGAAACAGATCGGGGTATGCAAATATTAGATAATAACGGAACACTAATCGTTACAGATAATATAAACGCCATTCTTAATGGAGAGATTACTGGCGCAGGTCAACTTGAAAAAAAGGGCGCAGGACAATTGCAATTAAATAGTAAAAATACCATGACTGGCGATGTTATTCTAAAAGAGGGTGGTATCTATCTTGGTTCTGAAGAAAGTATTGGTTCTGGTTTTGGAGATGGAAACATTGTATTAGAAAACGGTTTGTTAAGTATGGTTGAAGATAATAATTCTTATAGTAAAGCCTATTTTAATGTGGTTATTCCAGAAAATAAACAAGCACAATGGAGGTTAGATGGTCGTTGTGAATACAGAGGAAATGTCTCTGGATCTGGTATTTTAGAATTATATAGCCCTTGGATTAGAGCAGAAATGTATGGCGATTGGTCTGCTTTTAATGGCCAAGTTAACGTCTCTACAGATAGTGATGGCGGTTGGTTTATATTAGGTAATAGAAATGGCTATTCAAATGCGTCTATACATTTAGAAAATGGGGTGTCCATTGTTTTTAGATTAGATTCTAGTGAAACCATAGAGCTTGGTGAGTTAACCGGAACGGCTAGTTCGTTATTATCAGCAGGATATGGAGGGAGAACATTAACATGGAAAATTGGATCAAAAAACACCAGTGCTATTTTTAATGGCGTAATTAATAATGACTCCTTTAAAGGATCTGACGCAAAAACAGGAATTATTAAAACAGGAACAGGGGCCTGGACCTTAACCAATGCTAGCACATTTACGGAAGGAGTAAAGATAGAACAAGGAGAACTTATTGTTGAAAATTTAGAGGGTAGTGCTACAGGAACAGGAGACGTTGTTGTTGAGGCAAATGCCATGCTTTCGGGAACAGGGACAATTCAAGGTAATCTTATTTTGAAAGATCAAGCCATGCTTTCTCCAGGAAGAGACAATAGTATTGGAACATTATCTTTTGCTCAGAATATAACCTTTTCCGAAACTTCCACTGTATATATTGATGTTGATCAAAACGCTAATGATGTGCTTTCTGTTTCAGGAATATTAACAACCGCTGGTAAACTACATATTAATGGAAGTGATTTTAAGGAAGGAGATAGTTTTAATATTCTTGTAGCACGAACCATTGAAGGTGAGTTTTCAGAAATCATTCCTGTATTAGAAGGCGAATTAGTTTGGGATACTTCAGAATTATATACAAAAGGAATCCTGAAAATAGCCAATGAAAATAGTTTGTCCAATCCAGAGGTTGAGTTAAATGCAAATTCAGTTTCTATGTATCCTAATCCAGTAAAAAACCAATTGAATATTGTCTTAAGCAAAAACTCAGAATTAAATAATCATGTTTTTCTTTACAATTATTTAGGGCATTTATTGTATGAAAATTCTTTTTCTGGTGACAAGCACACCGTTTCTTTACAACACCTATCTAGTGGGATGTATATTGTTAAACTGATGAATAAAAGAGGAGTATTTAATAAAACCATTGTAAAAAAATAAAAAGAATTTAATAGCTGTTGGAAAACTTTAAGATTTAAAAGTTGTAAACTTTATACGTGTATACAGAAACGTTTCTTCTCTTATATTTTATAAGTGTTTTTCGCCTAAATTGAAGTAAATATAACCCCGAAGGGGGCTGAGCAGAACCAAAAAAAACGGAATTTTTTATATTGATTGGTAAGAAACTGCTAAATCAATTATTTACTACAATCAGGATTTTAACTTGATCTCTTAAATGTGGAATGATGGGGTTTAATTAGACTCTAAATTATGTTTAATAGCAAGGTAAGAGAAGTGGATTTAAATTATACTATTTTATAAAATAAAATAATGTGACCGATTGAGTCCAAATTTTGATGAATTATTAGCCAAAATAAAGAATAAATATATTATGAAAAAATCAGTGTTTGATATATCTGGTAAAGTCGCTGTAGTCACTGGCGGTGGTGGAGTTTTAGGAGGAAGCATTGCTAAAAGCCTTGTAGAATCTGGAGTAAAGGTTGTTGTTCTGGATATTAGAGAAGATAATGTAAATGCTTCGGTGACAGCTTTAACACAACTCGGCGGTGAGGTTGTCGGTTTTGTGTCTAACGTGCTTGACGTTGAAGAGATGAAATCCACCCGGAAGAAGATTGTTGAAAAATGGGGAACCATTGATATTTTAATTAATGCAGCAGGTGGTAATTTACCTGGGGCGACCTTAACAGAAGACCAAACTGTTTTTGATATGAAAATTGATGACTTTGAAAAAGTCACAAATTTAAACATGAATGGTACCGTTTACCCCTGTTTAGTTTTTGGAGAAATTATGGCCAAACAAGGTAGCGGTAGTATTATAAATGTGTCTTCTATGGCAACTTTCTCTGCAATTACTCGTGTGCCTGGGTATTCGGTTGCTAAAAGTGGTATAGACATATTTACGAAATGGATGTCTATGGAAATGGGAACTAAATTTGGAGAAAAGGTACGTGTAAATGCAATTGCACCAGGCTTTTTTATAGGTGATCAAAATGGAAAAATATTAATTAATGAAGATGGTTCGTACACGGAAAGAAGTAAAAAAGTAATTGCCAGAACGAGTATGGGGCGGTTTGGAGATATCACAGAATTAAATGGTTTGGTACAGTTTTTATGTTCTGATGCCGCAAGTTTTATTACGGGGACTATAATTCCGGTAGATGGTGGTTTTAGTTCGTACTCTGGTGTTTAATATTAAATTATAGAATTGTATGAAATATTTAGAAAAAACGTTCCGTTGGTTTGGTCCTGAATTTGGCGTTACATTGCAGGATATTAGTCAAACAGGAGCCACAGGAGTGGTGACCGCACTTCATCATATTCCTACGGGTGAGGTATGGTCAAAAGAAGACATTCTTAAACGAAAGCAAGATATTGAAGTTGCTAATTTAAAATGGTCGGTTGTAGAGAGTGTTAATGTACATGAAAGTATTAAACAAGGAAAACCAGATCGCGATATATTTATTGAAAATTATAAGCAAACGCTAAAAAATTTAGCAGCAAACAATGTTAAAGTGGTCTGTTATAATTTTATGCCCGTTTTAGATTGGACTAGAACAGACTTAGATTTTAAGGTCAATGGTAATGCATCGGCTTTACGTTACGATCATGTCGCTTTAGCAGCATTCGATATATTTATTTTAAAACGGGAAGGGGCTAAAAAAGATTTTAGTTTAGATATTCAACAGAAAGCAGCAACCTATTTTCAGAATTTAACAACTTCGGAAAGAGATAACCTGAGAGATCGTGTATTAGCAGGTTTACCTGGGACTAGAGATGTTTTAAGTATAGCAGATTTTCAAAAACATTTAGATAATTACGAGCAGATAGATAAGCATATTTTAAAAGAAAATTTGGCTTACTTTTTACAGCAAGTTATTCCTTTTGCCCAAGAGTTAGGTGTTCTATTGTGTATTCACCCCGATGATCCGCCATTTTCAATTTTAGGATTGCCAAGAATTGTGTCTAATTATAACGATATAAAGTTTGTATTAGAAAGTTGCGAGAGCATTTCCAACGGTCTTACCTTTTGTTCCGGGTCTTTAGGTGCTTCAGAAACCAATGAAATGTTAGACATAATTAATGATTTTGGTGATAAAATTCACTTTATCCATTTGCGGAATGTAAAACGCGAAGGCCAGCAATCGTTTCACGAGGCGAACCTTTTTGAAGGCACCACAGATATGGTTGATTTAATGTCTGCTTTTGTAACAGAGCAGATTAAAAGAGAAGAAACAAAATCAGGGGTTGTAGGGATTCCTATGCGGCCAGATCACGGGCATGTGATCTTAGATGATATGAAGCGTATGGACGAGTTTTATCCTGGATATTCAACGTTGGGAAGGTTAAAGGGTCTATCAGAATTAGTCGGTCTTGAGAAAGGGGTACGAAAATATCTGTTGAAAAATTAATTTCTTTTTTTGATTTAACTAAAATGCGTATACGACCTGCCACAAGATATCTCGTTTGTATATCTTAAGTTAGCCTTATCAAATATAAGTTATAAATTAAGTATCAAATCAGAAAGAACAAAAAGAGAGGATTAAGATTGTTTTTGTGTATTGAGACTGCGATCTCGTTGTTCATGACAATTACCTCTCTTTTCTACTATTATTTCGAACAGTTCTGTGAGACTTTAGATCTCGTTTTTAAGATGCAGAAAAGTTAGTAAATGATAGAAGAGAAGAGGGCCCAGATGTTTTTGAATGGCAAGGGTATTATTGGATGATTATTGATAATAGGGCTGGGTTAAGCATGTATACTTCTTATGATTTAATACAGTAGAAACGGAAAATAATAAGATTTTAAAAGAACCAGGAAAGAGTAAAGGCGATCAGGTTAAAGGAGGCTATTTAGGAATAATTGCAAATGGAAATCAGGTCTTTATCTTTTATTTTGCACCTCTAGGACGTACACCAAAAATGAAAGCTTAGATAATTATGAAACCAGACGTAGTTCCTTTCAGGTGGAGAAATTACATGCGATAGAAATAAACCTGTATAAGTAGAGCTTCATTAGTAAAGACTAAATCAGGAAATATATAATGGTATTCTATATGAAGTAAGGGGTCTTTGTGGTATGCAAACTATGCATTCCATTCAGGTTGAAAATTAACGAAATTTAGAGACCGTAAACTGTTTTTTGTTTTATAGAGAAAATTAATCCAAATGAAATACCTCCTCTAGTTCCATAGATACTGGACTGTAATCCGCATTGGTTTCCATGAGTTCTGCCATATTCTTCCACCATTTTTTACAGATATCGGTTGAAGCAATTTTGTTCCACAGGTCTTCAGATTCTATTTCTACATAACCAAAAGTGTATGAGGTTTCTGAATCAAAAAATATGCTGTAGTTATGTACACCATGAGATTTTAAAATGGCTTTTAAATCTTTCCAAATGGGATTATGACGTGATTTATAGGTATCAATTTTGTCTGGGTATAATTTCATTTTAAATGCTTTTCTAATCATAATGCTAGTCTTTAATATTTGCTTTTAGTGAGTTAAATTCTTCTGCTGAGATTTTAAAAATGGTACCGTGTCGGGTGCCTTCTGGAAAACTAATTTTATCAGAAATATCGGTCCAATCTTTTAGGTTTTTAGAACGCACAGCACCGTATTTATGATCGATGTATTTGTCAAAATACACAATCCATTCCCCGTTTATTTTTATGGCTGTTGGACCTTCTGCCCAATAGTTTCCTGTTATTGGTTTACTAACCTTAGAGTAGGGGCCTTCAAGATTGTTACTAAAACCCACTTTTAAATTTTTGCGGACAGGTTCTTTAGTTTCGTCTTTTACGAACATGACATAGTTATCGGTATCGTATTTCTGAATACTGGCATCAATAACATTAAAACCGGGCTCATAAAATAATTTGGTAGGTGTGAAGATTTCAAAATCTGTAGTTTTAGTGTAATACAATCTATGATTATAGCCGGCATCTTCGGCACTTTGGGTTTCTGGAAATTTACCTATTATGGTACTCGCCCAATAGATGATATAATCTTTAGTCTTATCGTTATACGTGACCTCTGGCGCCCATGTGTTTCGCGTACCTGCTTCATGAGCCATTACAGGGATGAATTTTTGTTTAGACCAATGGATAAGATCTTTAGAATTAGCGTAACCAATACCTTTATCGGTCCAACTCACGGTCCATACCATATGATACAGCCCATCTCCTCCTTTAATAATACATGGGTCACGCATCAATTTATCTTTGCCTACTTCAGGAGTTAAAAAAGAGGTGTCGTTTTTTAATGAAGTCCATATGTACCCGTCTTTACTGTAAGCGAGGTGTAAACCATCTTCACCGTTACCCTTAAAATATGAAAATAGATACACGGGGTTTTCAGGAATAATTTTATGCTCACGTAACCAGTTTTCGCAAGCTTTAGGCCATTGTGTATGTGTACCTTGTCGTCCTAATCCGAACCCATGGCCTCCATCTTCGTAAAGATGCATTTCGGCAGGAACGTGGTGTTCCTTTAGCGCTAAATAATAATTGATGCTATTTTCAACAGGAACAGCATGATCGTCGGTGGCATGAATTAAAATGGTAGGTGGCGTGTTTTTGTTAACCTGTTTTTCATTAGAATATTTTTCTATTAGTGCTTTTGATGGGGTTTTTCCTAAAAGATTCTCTTTTGAACCGTTATGGGTAATACCGTCTTCCATTGAAATTACGGGATAGATTAACATGGAAAAATCTGGTCGTGCACTAATGTTTTCAGATGTATAAACGTTATCATTATAGTGAGTTGAAGCCGTAGAGGCCAAATGCCCTCCTGCTGAAAAACCTATAATTCCGATTTTTTCAGGATCGAGATTCCAGTCTTTAGCCTGTCTGCGTAAGGTGCGAATTGCTTCCTGAGCATCTTGTAGGGGGGCAATGGTTTTGTCAACCATGATGTCATTGCTAGGTAATCGATATTTTAAAACAAAAGCTGAAATACCAATGGAGTTGAGCCATTCAGCAATTTTATCGCCTTCTTTTATATGTGATAATACCGAATATCCGCCACCAGGACAAATCACAACGGCAGGATTTTTGGAGTTGTTGTTGCCTACCAAAAACGGCTTTAGGGTTGGGATAGATACGCTGCGAATAGCATTGGGATTGCCATTAGAATCTAACCTAAATTCTTCTTTGTAATTGTTGCTTTCAATAGCTCCAGGAATGGTGTTCCATAATGGGCGTTCTTGGTTTTGAGACCAAACAGAAGTTGTTAATCCCAAACATACGATTAATCCCCAAAAAAATGATTTATACATCACATTCATCTAAATTTTATAAAATTCAATTTCTACTATGCGTAATTGTCCTTTAGCATCCGCAGATTTTATGTCTTTTTAACACGTTAAGTTCGGCATTAGGGGCTACTTCTACAATGGTATTGTAGGTATCACTATTCACCGCAATCAATTCAAGAGATATTTCTTTTGCTAATACTGGTTTTACAGGAATGGTAATATATCCCAAACTTCGGTATGTGCCTTCTTAATTAACCACTTGATTGTCTGCTTTTTTGTAAATATTCAACATTTCGCCACCGTATTTGGCTACTTTGCTTTCTAGCATTTCGCATGGACGTATGGCTCTGTTTCCGTGGGGGATAAGTATCTAGAAGACTTTGCATGTTAAACATGAGTTCTTCGTTAATCGCATCATCTTCGCATTCATAAAAACTAATACTAGGGTTGTTTTTATTGTAAATAATTGCATCTCGTATGCGTGCAACGCGTTGTTTCCATTGGTTGCCTTTAGAATCTTTTTCAGCAGCAGGCATAGCTTGTATTACTCTAAGACGGTCGCAGGATTCAACATTTTGTTTCCAAGGGGCAACATGCATCCAATGTACTAAATAGGGATAACCTGTTGTAAAATCGGTAATTTCCTCTTTAAACGTTTCTTTTGGATTATAGGCATACGGCAAAGTAGTCTGTTGCCAATTGGTATCTCGATACGTTGATTGTTCTGTACCTTTAAAATCTCCTGATTTTAATTTCAAATCGATGTTAAAGTTGTATTTCGTTCTTTTAAATTCTTGGGAGACCACGGGGCTTAAGTTGCAACAGATACAAAGAAATAAGACTATTTTATGAAATATAGCTTTAGGTTTTTTCATATCATTTGGTGAATTTTGAAAAGTGTTTCGTGTTTACATATAATGATTTGAATACATGAAAAGGTTAAATCAATTTTATTTTGTGTCACTAAATCCGATTAGGTTTTGATGCATGTGTTTGTCTTCTTCTACACTTTTACAGCTAATGTTTTTAAGATGAATATTTTTGACGGGTTCGGCTTCTTGGCCTTGAATATTTGTAATGAATTTTACATCTTTAGTATCAAAATTTTCAAGGTAGATATCGCTAATTGGTGTTAGTCGAGTCTCGTATGTAGGCACTAAATCCCGCCATTGATATAATACATCGGTTTGGATACCTAAAACGCCAAGGTCTATTTTTCCGCATTTAATATTCTTTACATGAATATTTTTTACGTAACCACCTCGTCGTTCGTTGGTTTTAATAAATACCAAATGACCTAATTTAGCTCCGTCTAGCACCTCACAATTGTCCATATACACATTTTCTACGCCTCCAGAAAGTTCGCTACCAATAGCTAATAATTGATGTCCGTTTTTAATGATAGAATTTCTGATAACTACATTTTTTGTAGGTGTATCTAACCGCCAGGCATCTTGATTACGACCAGATTTTACAGCAATGGCATCGTCACCTTGGTCAAAGACACAATCTTCAATTAGCATGTTTTGAGACATTTCAGGATCTACGCCGTCATTGTTATGTCCGTGCGCGTATACATTAACATTTCTAATCACCACATCTTTTGATAAATAGGGATGAATGGTCCAAAACGGACTATTTTTAATGGTAACACCTTCCAATAGAATATGTTCAGATCTGTTAAATTGGATGAATTGCGGACGTAAATTGGCCGAGTCGTTTACCATTTGGCGTTCTTCCACTAAGCTGTTTTTAGCCGATAGGTTGTATAAATGTTTTAAGCTATTCATATGCGCTTTTGGTCTCGGAAACCATTTTTCCCAAGTGCTCATGTCGGCTTCTAGTTGTCCCTCGCCCGTTATGGCAATGTTTTTACACTCATAAGCGTAAATTAAAGGCGAATAGTTATAACATTCCATACCTTCCCAAGTGGTGTGTACTGCCGGTAAATAATCTTCGGGTTCTCCAGAAAAAAGTAAAACGGCACCTTTACTTAAATGTAGGTTTACATTACTCTTAAAGTGTAGTTTTTTTGTGATCCATTCTCCTTCAGGAATCACAACTGTACCTCCTCCAATCTTGTGAGCTTCAGAAATTGCGCTTGCAATGGCCAACGCATTTTTGTCTTTATCTCCCTTAACCGCTCCAAAGTTTACTATAGAAAACTGTTCACAATTGTTAAAGTTTGGAATTTGTATGGTGGGCATGTCAAAAGGTGCATCAACCTTAATGGTATCAAAAGTAAGTGCATTTTTTTGCTCATTACAAGCAGAAAAAAGTGTTGACATAATTATTAATAAGAGAAGTGCTTTTTTCATTAGTAAGCGGGTTAGTAAAGTGATACAAAAAAGACAACGATCAGGTATTATACGAAAGTTGTCTTTTTTATTATGGAAATAATTATTTTATGCGGTAAACTTCAGCTCCTGCTAAAAGGAAGCACCCTAAACCGTAATCTTCAAAATCGGGTACTTTATCATATGATAATGGTTGACCATCTTTTGGTTCCTTTCCTGTAGATTGTAAATATCCTAGAAATCCATTGGTGTGTACCGCATCTTTTACCATAGCGTTCCAACCTTTTAAAATTACAGGTAAATACGTGTCTCGATCTAAAATGCCGTTGTTTACACCATAAGCCATACCATAAACAAATAGCGCTGTACCCGAAGTTTCCTTACCACCAAAATGGGTTGGATCGTGTAAGCTTACATTCCAGAAGCCATCTTTTCGTTGTGTAGGCACAAGGGCTTTTGCCATAGCTTTAAAATCTTTAATATATTGATCTCTATGTGGTGCGTCTTCTGGCATTATAGTTAATACTTTAGCTAAAGCTGCAATAACCCATCCATTACCTCTGCTCCAGTAAGAATCTTCTCCATTAGGTTCGGTGTATGGTGGATCGAAATCTGCATCGCGCCACCATAGGCCATCTTTAGGGTTGTAAAGTCCGTTTTCGCCATGTTCGTTACGCGTGTACATGTACATATCGTACATTTTCTCGTAATACCTATTGTCTTGTTCTAAAACGCCCATTTTTGCAAATACAGGCATACCCATTTGTAGTGCATCAATCCACCACCAATCGTCATTTTGAGGGGTGTTTAATAACATGTTCATACACGCCTTTGTGCTTTTTAGCATTTTAGGGTCTGGCTCTAGATTATATAAATCGATATAAATTTGGGCTGCACAATAATCATCTGCATTTCTATTTGCGGCGCCATATCTAAAGTTCCATTCATGAAACTCTGCCCAGTCGTAGGCGTATTCGAAATAGTTTTCTTTTGGCCAGATTTCATATAAAGCCATTAAACCCTCATAATACACACCTCGCGTCCAAATATTACTTGGACGTTCTTTATTGGTGACTATGGTTTTACCAACATCGGGCCATTTTTTCATAAAATAGTCGTTGGTAGATATCATTGTTTTTAAGATTTCTTCTCTATTGGGAAGCTCTTGTGCGTTTGTGAATTGAATCGCTAAAAAGGTGATACAAATTAAAAGGATTTTATTTTTCATGAGTTATTAATTTTAATGGTGTTAATGTAATAGGACCCAAAAGTCCAGATGGCATAGGTTGCCATTTTGTAGCATCAAATTTTTGATAATCTTTATCGACCATATTGATTTCGTAGAAATTTTTCCATTCTTCGCCACGTAATTCTTTGGCGCGAATTCTATTGGCCGACAGGTTTGTAACCTCTATTCGAAGCATGTTTTTACCTTTTTTTAGTGTACCGATATTTAAAGTAAATGGTAACGACCAAGTCGAGCCTACAAGTGTGTCGTTAAGCCATACTTTAGCGCTTTCGCGAACATCTCCTAATTGAAGTTGCCAGTGCGTAACCGAATTATCTGGATTGTCGAAAGTGATTTCGTATTTAGCAGTTCCTGAAAAGTCTTCGTAGGTTTTTCCTAATGCTGTCCAAGATTTTAATGTGTCCAGAGTAATTGGATTAGGTAATTCAGGGCCACCGTTTTTAAATGAAATGTGCCAAGGTCCCGTTAGCGGTTGTGCGGTACTTTCAGCAGAAAAATAGTCCCAATCTTTAACTGTTGATTGCGTTTCTGTTTTTAAGAAATACGATTTTCCAGGCGCGATGTTTACTTTTACAAGTGTTTTTCCGTTTTCAGTTTTTGTTAGTGCTTTACCAAAATCCCGCGTTAAAGGGTCAAAAAGAATCACATCTTTGCCTTCAACATTTATCGGGATAAAAGTAGAAATGGAATTAGCTGTATGATTAACCAAATAATATATTTTTTCGCCATTAAGGTCTCGTTTTATATATTTTAATCCGGTCTTTACTAAAGTTTCAGGTGCAATAGTTGCTTTATTTAAATCTGAAAATAAATTTTCAGTTGGTGTGATGTTTTTTGTAAGATTAGCTAGAGCTTCATTCTGTGTCTCTAAATTATTATAACCTGGGACAGATTTTGGACGGTTTTCAAAAATAATGGATGCCCCTTGTTGTTTTAAATCTAATAACTTTTCTAGCGTTTTTAAAGGCATATTATCACAGTGGGGAATCACTAAAGATTTATAGGATCCGCCAGGAACTCGAATTTTTCCATCGGAAAATGTTGTTTTCTCAATAAAATTATCAGATATAAAATCTACTGCATAACCTTTGTCCATTAAGGATGTTGTGGTGTTGTAAAATGGTGTATTATGCAACCATTCGTCTAAAGAATGAATTTTAAATTGAAAAAATAGAGTGCCTTTTAAGTAATCGTCCCAAACGTCGTAAATAGGCCAATATAATAAGGTTTCGTTATCTGGTGTTCCGGCTTGAAGCATTGACTGACAATTTGCGATGTACGAAAAGAGTTCCGATTCATCTTCACCAATAGTTAAATTCGGATTGAAATTTGTAGACGCATAAAACTTCCAGCCTGGCCAGTCTGCTCGTTTAGGCGAATAGGTTGTACCGTGCAAAAACACGTGATTTACACCGTTTAAAAATAAATCTTCAACTTCTGGTTTACATTGCGAAAGTGCTACTTTAAAGTGATCTCTTAACCATGTAAAGGTTTCGGAAGATGTTAATGTTTTTCCGGAAATGTGAGCTGCAGATGATGAGAATTTTAACATAACAGGGTCGGCATCTCCAGTTCTAATATCATTTTTATCGCGTCTAAGGCCAGGGATATCGTAAGGCATCGAACCAAACGTTTCGCATTCTGGGATATCTGCAGAAGCATACAAGTCGATTAAATTCCCAGGGGAACCATGTGCTTGTAATCTCGATTTAAAATTTTTAGAATGTGCCCATTCTGTCCAAGGGGCGTCAAAATTATTTAAAAGTAAATCTGAAAGCGTTTCGCGGTAATCACTTTTTATACGGTTACCAATGGTATCGTTTTCTTCTTTTAAAAGTTGTGGTAAAAAAGGTTTTAAATCGTAACCACGAAGGTCTTTAAAAGTTTTGAAAAAATTAGGTGTGAAATCGGTGCCATATACTTCAAAACTATCATTAAAAATAGATCGAATTTTTCCGTTAAATCCAACTAAAGCGGTGTCAAAAGGTTTGACATATGCATTTAGAGCTTCTGTAGCATAATGATCTAAAGTGAAGCCTGAACCTCCAGGGGCAGCCCGTTTAACTTTTTGACCTGTTTTACCTTCAAAAATAGCATATATCGTGTAATTGGAATCTGTTGGAGACCAATTTAAATTGTTGTTTTTTAGCAGAGGTGTGAGGTCTAAATAATTGCCACTTTCATCATAAGCTAATACATAAAGTAATTTAGCGGGTTGTTTTTCCTTAAGACTAGTTACTGCTATGTCTAGGTTAATCGTATTTCCTTTTTTAACCGTATAGGTTTGTGATATTAGTTTTGTAGCTGCGAATTCGGGAATTACTTGAGGGCCGCCGTAAGGCCATCCTGTCCCCAAGGTTAAATCGACTTGCATATTTAAACTATCAGTAATATGAATGGTGTAATCCAGCATTTCCATCCATTTTGGTGATAAATAATCTATAAAATTATCTTCTTCGTCTTTAACTCCATAAATAGGAGCGATTTCTACTCCACCAATACCAACACGATGTAAATCGATTAAATTTTGTTTTATATTCGGTTTATCGACCGCACTTCCCATCCACCACCAGCGTGTCCAAGGTTTTGTAGTGTTTGTAATGTCTGGCCAGTTGGAATTAGTTGAAGTTGGTTTTTCTTGTTTTGTCGCACAGGAAGAAAATAGAAGTACTGTTAGGAAATATAAAATATAATAATGTTTTGTCATGTTTAAATATTAGATTTTTGTAATTCAACCGCATAGATTTGAGTATCACCTTCGAAATTAGCTCTAAAAATGATCCATTCTCCATCAGGAGAGAAATGAACATTTGGTTCTAAATCGTAATTATGATGTTTCATGTTTACTAACTTTTCTGAAACCAAAGTGTCTTGCACGGGAGTGAGGTGATACAACCATTTCCCGTCCTTGGCGTGTGCTACTTGACTTTCGTCCCCGCCATCTCCAGCAAAAGTTTTTTGGTCCGGAGCGATGTTGTAATGGATAGACCATTCGTTACGCTTTAAAGAATAGCGTGTTTCTTTACCTGTTGTTATGTTTTTGCCAGCCAAATAAAAAGTTTCTCCTCTTGGAATTTGTAAATCAAACCAAATTGTTTTTCCGTCAGGACTAAAAAATTCATGACCAGCAATTTCTCTATTTACAGTTCTTGTATGTATTTTTTTAAGTTCAGAATTTTGAGTATTGATATTCCAAATGCGATCTACCTTATGCCAAGGGCCTTCATGGCAATACATTAAAAGATCTGAGTTTGTTGGCGAAAATTGTAAGTGATTTAGCCAAGCATTCTCCGTGTAAAAGGGATACATGGTTTTCGATTCTAAATCAATAAGAACTAAAGAGCGTTCTGATTTTGCTTCATAAATTTTTTCAAAACTTTCTTTATTTCCCAGTTTTGCGAGTAATAGTTTTTCTTCTTTTTTAGTAATAACTTTGCCCGCCAATTTGTTTTCAGTAGAATTTAAAGTAATGGCCGAGCCCTTAATACTATCCGGAAAGGTGTAAATAAATTCATCTGTCTTGGTGTCTATTGATGTTGCAAAAATACTATCGCTCATGGTGTAATATACCTTTCTAGTTTTAACACCTAAAATCTCTCCAAATTTATGTCCTGATTTAGTGGTGATTTGCTGTGTGTCTTTGGTGTTTAAGTTAACTGTGTAAATCTGTTTGTCTTTTCCATTACTTCCATAAAAAACCATTAAAGTTTCTTTACCATCGGCTGTTGGTAAAAACGGGTTGTTATGAAAATAGAAACTTCTGTTTGTTCCAGCTCTATCTGTAAGTTTTTTAATTTTATGGTGGGTATCTTTGTCAATCCAAACATCAGGCATGCTGTCTTTACCACCTGTTTCAAGAATGGGGTAAGCCGTTTCTAATCCGCCATTTTCAATTGGTTTATCTTGTTTTATGTTTTGCTTACATGAAAATGAAAAGATTAAAACAAAAATGAGTAAGTAGTAAAGTGCATTTTTTTTCATGTTTTAAAAATATTGTTATCCCACAGTTTTTGTATCCTGTCCCATCCTGTTAGTTCAAAAAAAGAATACTATTACTTTATCGTAAAGGATTCTTTTTTTGTAATCTAAAATTAAATGTAATACGTTATTTCAAAAGTAACGCAGATTGAAGAATGGTGTTTAGGAAATGATCTATTAATGTTTTTTTATGTTTTTGAAAAAAGAATATTCTTTAAGTATGTTCTTTTAAAAATTATGATACTTAGATTATCCTTTACTTTAAACATTAAGGTTATCGCTAATTGGTTGAAGAAGATTTAAATGAAGGGGTGATTATTTACTTAAAAATTAAAAGTAGCAATTTAAATATGGTTTTGATTATTTTATTCTTCATTTATTTTGTTTAAAATTTTGAATTTAACATAAGCAAATATAACTATTTAATATTTTGTTAAAAATGTAATCGATTGTAATTCAGTGTTTTGTGTTGTTTATTATTGTTTGTAATGCATAGTTCAGCATAGCACAGGATGGTAAAAGGTTGCGTAACAAATAAATTTGAGGAAATAAACTATAACTAATTATTAATATGAAAAGAAAACTAATTTACTTATTTATGTTTGTTTTTTCTTTATTATCGGGTGTGGGATATGCCCAAACCAAGGTAATAGAAGGAACAATAATTGACGATTCTGGTATGCCAATACCAGGAGTAAATGTGTTACTAAAAGGTACCACAAAAGGAACTGTTTCCGATTTTGATGGAAACTATGAAATTTCGGCACTACAAGGAGAGATCTTGGTTTTTTCTTATGTTGGATTTTTATCAATTGAAAAAACAGTAGGGACTTCAAACGTTATCGAAGTAATTTTACAAACAGACATGGCACAATTAGATGAAGTAGTAGTTGTGGGTTATGGAACTCAGAAAAAAAGTGATGTTACTGGAGCTGTAGAAACTGTGGATGCTGAGGAGTTAATGACTCAACCAGTAAGTAATGCGTTAGAAGCTTTACAAGGAAAAGCAGCAGGTGTTGATATTACAAGTAATCAACGGCCAGGGGAAGTGGGAAGTATTCGTATTCGTGGTAATAGATCGATAAGTGCAAGTAATTCACCACTTTATGTGGTAGATGGTGTGCCTTTAATGTCTGGGTCAGGAATTGAAACTTTAAATCCTAGAGATATTGAGTCTATCGATGTTTTAAAAGATGCATCGTCTACAGCTATTTACGGTTCTAGAGGAGCGAATGGTGTTGTAATAGTTACCACCAAACAAGCAAAAGCAGGACAGTTTAGTTTGAATTATACAGGAACTTTCACTACGTCTAATATTGTGGATAGACTTCCTTCTATGAGTGCTTCAGATTTTATTGATTTTCGTAGACATGCAGCATATAATTTAGATCCTGAAACGTATGCAAATCCAAATAATCCTACCTTAGAAAATGATACTATGTTATTTGATAGTGCTTTAGATGGTCAAACGTCTAGAGATAATGTGTTACAAGGTTGGGAAAATGGTTCTTGGGATCCTTCAAGAGTGAGGAATACAGATTGGACAGATTATGTAACGCAAACAGCGTTATCGAGTGAGCACACGATTAGTGCTAGTGGTGGTACGGAAAAGGTTAAGGGATTTGGGTCTTTTGGGTATTTAAAAAATGAAGGAACTCAAAAAGGACAATTCTACGATAGATATACGGCTAAATTAAGCACAATTATAGATCCTGTAGATTGGTTTCAATTAAATGCTACCATGAATGTATCTTGGAGTGAGCGAGATTATGGATTTTCAAGACTAGGGGGTAGGAGTGGCTCGGGGCCAAATGCCATTTACGATGCGGCCAAATCTATCTATAATATGGCCGTACCTTACGATCAAGATGGAAATTTGGTTATTAATCCAGGAGGAGAATCTGGTATCTATACGATAATGAATGAATGGGAGAAAACGACACAAATCTCTCAAACTATGAGGGCATTAGGTAGTTTTTCTGCAACTGTAGATTTTGGAGCCATAACCGATGCCTTAGAAGGGTTTAGTTATAAACTTAATTTTGGACCAGATTTTCGTTACTGGAGAGAAGGTGCTTATATCGATGGGTCTTCTGCAAATAGAATAAACTCTGATGGGAGTAACGGACAAAATTATGCAAGACTGAATAACCGTCGCGATATTTCTTGGACAGTAGATAATATGTTATTGTATAACAGAACATTTTCAGAAATGCATAAATTAGGTGTTACTTTATTACAAACGGCTTCAAGCTGGCACACAGAGACTTCAGGAATGTCAGCTAATAACATACCAAAAGAATCTTATTTATGGAATAATATGGGGGCTATTGATATTGCAAATCCAGATAATTCTGCAAGTTTTGGATCAGGCCTTACAGAAAGACAGTTAAGTTCGTACATGGCGCGTTTTAATTATGGTTACGACGATCGTTATCTATTAACTTTTTCAGGAAGATGGGATGGTGCATCTCAACTTTCGGAAGGAAATAAATGGGATTTTTTCCCATCTTTAGCATTGGCTTGGAGACTTGATCAAGAAGCCTTTTTAGATAATTCAACTTGGTTAAATAATTTAAAATTAAGATTAGGAGCTGGTGTAACTGGTAACTCTTCGGTAGGTCCATACGATACACTAGGTGATATAAGACAAATTTATTTGCCATTTAACGGCATGTCCAACCAAGTAGGGTATACAACTAATGAGCCTTATTATAGTAGCAGTCAGCTGAGTATGGCTAACCCTAATCTAGGTTGGGAAAAGACCACTCAATATAATATTGGATTAGATTTTGGAATGCTTAATAACAGGTTAAGCGGTTCTGTAGATGTTTACAAGTCTTATACAGATGATTTGTTAATGCTTGTTAATATACCAACACTTACTGGTTTTCCTAGCACTTGGGCAAATATAGGTGAAACAACTAATAGAGGGGTTGAGGTAACACTTAATGCCACACCAGTAATGTCTGACAATGGCTTTTCATGGGATACGAATTTAAATGTAACTTGGCAAAAGGATGAAATTGAAAGTTTAGCATACGGTAAAAACGACATGGTAGATAATGCATGGTTTATAGGGAATTCTATTGCAGTGCGATATGGTTACGATAACGAAGGCTTATGGCAAAATACACCGGAAGATTTAGCAGAAATGGAACTATGGAATGCTAATGGAGCTGATTTTTCTCCAGGAAATGTACGCCCTAAAGATCAAAATGGAGATTTTATGATGACACCAGAAGATCGTGTGATAATAGGGAATAGTAATCCAAGATGGGTGTTAGGGTTTAATAACACGTTTAGATATAAAGGTTTAGAATTGGGTATAAATATTTTCTCACGTTTAGGTTATACAGCAAACGTAGGTGCTCAGGCTATGACAGCACATAGTAATCAATATCAAGTAGATTATTGGACACCAGATAACCCAAATGCCGAGTTTCAAAAGCCAATATTAGGGCAGGCAACTTCTGGATCTCAAGACGATTTTTCGGGACTTTTAGGATTTAGAGACGCAGGATTTGTTAAAATTCGTAACATTTCATTGGGTTATAACTTCTCTCAAGAATTAAGTAATAGAATAGGGGTGTCTAATCTGAAAATTTACACACAGGTCCTTAACCCAGGAAGTTTGTATCAGTCAGCAGACTGGTATGATTTTGATGTGAATTCATCTATTTATAACCGTAGCTTCGTTATGGGAATTAATGTAGGTATTTAATGATATTTATTTTATAAAAAGGATAATTTAAAAATATACAGTATGAAAAATATAAGAAACTTAAAAATTGGGGCTATCATTCTTATGATATGTACGTTGGGCTCGTGCTCCAAGGATTTTCTCGATGAAGAGTTAACAAATCAATATTCGACGGATTATTTTGAAACCGCAGAGGGAATTGAAGCTTTAGCAGTGTCTTTGTATGGTAATATTCGTTGGCACTTCGGTTACGAGTGGGCATACGGTACAACTCTATACGGTACCGATGAGTTTACCAATGCTAATGATTTAACTAATGAAATGTGGAATACCTATGATAATAGGTTCGGACCAGCAGGAGCAACACCGGCAACTGGAGCCGCTAATAAGAATGCAACAAGCCCATCAGATCTTTGGGATCAATTGTATTACGGTATTTCATCTTGTAACACAATTATTGCAAATGCAGATAAAATAGAGAATGAAAGTGTACGTAACCGGAGTTTAGCACATGCTTATTTTTTAAGAGGTTATAATTACTATCGTTTAACAGCTCAATATGGAGGAGTAGTTTTACAAACAGAACCATCTCAAGGGATTGTTAGAAACTTTACAAGAGCAACAGATGAAGAGTCTTGGGAGCAAGTCATTTCAGATTTACGTAATGCTTATGAGCATTTTGAAGGAGAAGTGTTTACCTATGGTATGGGAATTACTTGGACCAAAGCTACAGCAGCTCATTTTTTAGCTAAAGCATTATTATTCCGTTCGTCTGAACGTAATAATGATTGGAATAGCGAATATATAGAATCTGATATGAATGAAGCAATAGACGTGTGTACATATGCTATTGGTGCTCGTGGGGCTTTAGCAAACGATTATAACGATTTATTTGCTAATTGGACAGGTATTGATAGTGAAAGTGAGCAGTTACCAGAGATTTTAATGGCAGCAGGTCATAATGCCGATGAGTCTACATCAGGACGTTTTGGTAATCGTACTTATAATTACTTTACACCACAATTTTCTAATTTTTCTGGAGGTTGGGTAAGACGAGGTGTTTGGATTGGAGGAATGGATTTTCAACGTTGTCGTCCAACAGAATATAGTTATGCTGTTTTCGATCATGTAAATGATGCGCGTATGTGGAAAACATTTAAAACAGTATATGGAACAAATTCCTTACCAGATTCCGATATAGGGGTAGAATTAGGAGATCCAGGAATTGTAATGATTTTAAATGATAAAAATGATAATACTTATAACGGTTACAATTTTGGAGCTTATTTACAAAATCCAAACTGGACAGATGACGCTGGGCGTTTACCAGAATGGAAATTAGGAAATCGCCAATCACAAAACCAAGGGAGTTTAACAAGTGAAGTTGGACAATTTGTACCAAACGTATCTGTATTATATCAACATGGCGAATATGTGGCACCTAAGTTTAAGAGTCAACCAATTAGTAACTTCTTTGCTGGTATCAATAAAACGGATGATGGTTCTCGTTTTGCAGAAAAAGGAGATGCACATCGAGATGTAACAATGGCAAGACTTTCTGAAACCTATCTTTTAAGAGCTGAAAGCTATGTGCGTTTAGGACAATACGGTAGTGCAATGGAGGATATTAATGTGGTTAGAAGAAGAGCACAATGGAAAGCGGGAGAAAATAGATCGTATTATATTGATGGATCTGTCGCTTTCGAAAATAATTCTTTAAATGAGGGGTCGGCCGCAGAAAATTACATCAATTCGAATTTGAATATGAATACGTATTATTTATCAAATCCAGATTTAGCTGTAACTACAGAGGAATCAGATTTAAGTTTAAAATCTTTTCCAAGTAATCTGCCTCCAGAAGATGAAGCTGTGTTAGCTAAAGTTGGTGCAAGTAGTGATTACGAAAGAGCTTTACATTTCATTTTAAATGAGCGTACAAGAGAATTATTAGGCGAGTGGCAACGTTGGGAAACTTTATCTCGTACGGGGACATTAATAACTAGAGCTAGAGCTTTTAATGCTGAAGCAGCTCCAAATATTACTGCGAACAAGCACGAGCTTAGACCAATCCCACAATCTTTTATAGATGGATTGTTAAACGAAGATGGATCTAACCTAACAGGTGCTCAAAAAGCAGAGTGGCAAAACCCAGGATATTAATTTATAATTTGTTTGTTTTATTAAAGAAGCTCTTTAAAGTTTAATTTTAAAGAGCTTCTTTTTTTTATAATTTCAGTATTGGGCAGGATACTATTCACTCATTGATATTATATATTTGAAACAGGACACCATAGAGACGTTAATAGATTACTAAACCTAATGAAAATAAGAGTTATTACTTATATCGTAAATTACACAATCTTAAGTGTCATATGTTTCATGAGTGTAAGTTGTATAGAGAAAACGAAACGCTCTAAGTTAGAAAGTGAAAAACAAGTAAATATTTTGGTCATTATTGCAGACGATGCAGGTTGGAACGATGTGGGTTTTAATGGATCAGAAATTAAGACACCAAATATAGATTTGCTTGCTCATCAAGGGGTTCTATTGCAACGGTTTTATGTTAACCCTACCTGTTCACCTACACGAGTGTCTTTACTAACAGGTATGCCTGCAAGTAGAATTGGTATCGTGGCTCCTATAAGTGGGACAAGTAAAAAAACATTACCAGATTCTATCATAACACTCCCACAAGTTTTAAAACAACATAATTACGAAAATGCATTATTTGGAAAATGGCATTTAGGTTTGGATATAGCTAATGGGCCTAATACGTTTGGTTTCGATTATTCTTATGGCTTTCTTCATGGACAAATTGATCAATATACACATCGTTATAAAAATGGAGATGCAAGTTGGTATCGCAATTCTAAGTTGATTGAAGAAGAAGGACATACAACAGATTTAATAACAAATGAAGCTATTCATTGGTTAACCAAGTTAAGAGACACTACAAAGAATTTTTATGTTCAACTTGCGTATAGTGCACCACATTTTCCACTTCAAGAAGAAGAGCAATGGAAAGCACCTTACCTAAAATCTATAAAAAATTCATCTAGACGAGATTATGCTGCAGCTATGACGCACATGGATAATAGTATAGGGAAGGTCTTAGAAGCATTAAAGGAACAATCTTTAGAAGAGAATACTCTAATTATTTTTATGAGTGATAATGGTGCTATGGAACATTGGAATCCGACCAGTCAATATAACGGGAAATTTAAGCCTAATCCAGTTTTAGGTAGTAATGATCCCTTACGAGATTGGAAAACATCTAATTTTGAAGGAGCCATTCGAGTTCCTGCTGTTATGTATTGGAAAGGACATTTACCAGAACAATTAAATTCTAATTATATGTCGATTACGGATATTATGCCCACAATATTATCGTTAGTTCATGCAGAAATTCCATCACATGTCGAAGGCAAAAATGTATGGCCAACTATTGAAAATCCGCAACACTTAACAACACATGATATTTATATTCGAGGTCATAAACAAGAAAGTTTAATTCATAAACCTTGGAAAATAATTAGGAACAGACATTTAGACACATCGGAAGCGACTTATCGCCTGTTTAACTTGGAAGCCGATTTTAAGGAACAATATAATGTGATTGATCTCGATACGACAGTAACTGCTAAAATGAAAAAATTACTGCAATTACAGTTTGATAAGGATGATAAAACAGTAAATGTTGAATTGAAGTAAAACACAAATTCATTAAAATTAAAACTTAACAACTAAATAAATTAATTTCAAAATAAAGCATATATGAAAACAATTTTGCAAAGTATTATTTGCTTCTTATGCATAGTTACAATTGCTAATGCACAAAAACAAAAGGATCTGTTTCCAGATGGAACAGAAATAACAGATTGGTTTAGAGACGATACTAAAATTAAATTAAAAGATTTAGGTACACCCTATAAAATAACAGATTTTGGAGTGGTTAACGATAGTACCATTGTTCAAACTTCTAAAATTCAGGGAGTAATCGATTTAGCATCTAAAAATGGAGGTGGGGTTATTATTATTCCTGAAGGCGTATTTTTAAGTGGAGCCCTTTTCTTTAAGCCAAAAACGCACTTACATGTTACTAAAAGTGGCGTTTTAAAAGGTTCTGATAATATTGAAAATTATCCGATTATGCCATCGAGAATGGAAGGCCAAAATTTAGAATATTTTCCAGCTTTAGTAAATGCATATAGTGTAGACGGATTTTCAATTTCTGGTACAGGAACAATTAACGGGAACGGTTTAAATTACTGGAAAGCCTTTTGGGAGCGACGTGAAGAGAATCCAAAATGTACAAATTTGGAAGTTTCTAGACCCCGTTTGGTGTTTATTTGGAATTCGAATAATGTGCAACTTCAGGATGTAAAATTAATAAATGCAGGGTTTTGGTCGAGCCATTATTATCAATGCAATAACGTAAAATTATTAGATTTATATATTTATTCGCCTTACCAACCCATTAAGGCACCAAGCACAGACGCTATCGATTTAGATGTTTGTAATAATGTACTAATAAAAGGCTGTTATATGTCTGTTAACGATGATGCCATTGCATTAAAAGGTGGAAAAGGGCCATGGGCAGATACCGAAGAAGGAAATGGGGGGAATTCTAATATTATAATTGAAGATTGTGAATTTGGGTATTGTCATTCTGCATTAACAAACGGTAGTGAATCTATTCATAACCGAAATATTATTTTTAGAAATTGTAAGGTCGATGGACCTTCACGTTTACTTTGGCTTAAAATGAGACCAGACACCCCACAACTTTACGAACATATTTTAGTCGATAATATTAAAGGAAATGTAAAACGTGGATTGGTTGTTTATCAGTGGAAACAATTTTTTGACTTGCAAGGGCGAAAGGATCCGCCATTATCTACAGGGGCACATATTACAATGAAAAACTTGAATTTAAATTGCGATCGTTTCTTTGCAGTAGACGATTATGATAACATTAAACTTAAAGATTTCACCTTTGAAGATTCAAAAATCATATCCAAAGATGCTACCATTAACAAGAATTTAGTGGATGGTATTTCATTTAAGAATGTTTATGTGAATGATGCATTGGTTAAATAAATTTTAAACATAATATATTTAATGTTTTTAGGGTGAATAGGATGTACTTAGCTTAATTATAAGAGGTTTTTAGTGACTCAATGGCAAGTGTTTAAGAACAAAAATAGGTAGTATTCCTTAAAATTTAGAATATGATAATAGTAATAAGGCTTCTGTTTTTAATATGTAGTATGTATGCATGTACCATTTCTTTAATAGCACAAACGCGAACGGTACAGGTGTTAGAAGAGGGATGGGCTTTTAAAAAAGGAAAGTCTCTAGATGCCTTTAAAATAGAGTTTAACGATTTAAAATGGGAACAAGTAACAGTGCCTCATGATTGGGCTATTTACGGACCATTTGATAAAGACATTGATAAGCAAAATATCGCTATTTCTCAGAATAATGAAAATGTGGCATCAGAGAAAACCGGACGAACAGGTTCTCTTCCATTTATTGGTACAGCTTGGTATAGAAATACATTCGAAGTGCCTAGTTTCGAGACAGGGCAGACCGTTATTTTACTTTTCGAAGGTGTAATGAGTGAGCCTGAGGTCTATTTAAACGGCAAAAAAATTGGAGAGTGGAAATATGGCTATAGCTATTTTTATTTTGATATTTCTAATGCTTTAAAAAAAGGAAAAAATACATTAGCAGTAAAAGCATCAAATCCAGAATTTTCTTCACGCTGGTATCCAGGTGCTGGAATATATAGAAATGTATCCTTAATAGTAAAAAACCATGAAAGTATCGATCAATGGGGTACCTTTATTACCACTCCTTTTATTAGTGATACAGTCGCTCGCGTGAATGTTAAGACACAAGTTACGGGAGAAAACATAACATTAAAGACCACTATTTATGATGCCGATAAAAAATGGGTGGCTACTAATAGTTCGACTATACAATTTGGAAAGTCATTTAATCAAAATTTAAAAGTAGAGCAGCCTAAATTGTGGAGTCCAGAAACACCATATTTATATACAGTTGTGTCTCAGGTTTATGTAAAAGATGAATTAAAAGATGAATTAACTACGCGATTTGGAATTCGAGATGTTAAATTTACAGCCGAAAATGGATTTCAGTTAAATGGGGAAACGACTAAATTTAAAGGGGTGTGTTTACATCACGATTTAGGCCCCTTAGGTACTGCTATTAATAAAGCAGCGCTACGACGTCAATTAACAATTCTTAAAGATATGGGAGCAAATGCGATTCGTAGTGCGCACAATATGCCATCTTTAGAGCAATTGGATTTATGTGATGAAATGGGGTTTTTGTTTTTAGCAGAAAGTTTCGATGAATGGAAAAAACCAAAAGTGAAAAATGGGTACCATCGGTTTTTCGATGACTATGCAGAAAAAGATATTGTGAATTTAGTACACGCCACACGAAACCATCCTAGTATTGTAATGTGGAGTTCTGGCAACGAAGTACCAGATCAATGGGGAGCAGAAGGCGTAAAGCGTGCTAAAAAACTGCAAGATATTTTTCATCGTGAAGATCCCACACGACCTGTAACTGTAGGGATGGATCAAGTAAAGGCAGTTATGGAATCGGGTTTTGCATCACTTTTGGATGTGCCAGGTTTAAATTACCGCGTACATTTATACGAAGAAGCCTACGAGAAATTTCCGCAGGGCATGATTTTGGGGTCGGAAACCGCTTCGACAGTAAGTTCCCGTGGAATATATAAATTTCCCGTAGTACATGAAAAAGAAAAGCAATATCCAGATTTACAGAGTTCATCTTACGATTTAGAAGCCTGTAGTTGGTCAAATCTGCCCGATGAAGATTTTGTTTTACAAGATGATAAAGATTGGGTGATAGGTGAGTTTGTTTGGACTGGTTTCGATTATTTGGGAGAACCTACGCCCTACGATAATTATTGGCCTTCAAGAAGCTCATATTTTGGTATTTCAGATTTAGCAGGTTTGCCAAAAGATAGATATTACTTATATAGAAGCCGTTGGAATAAAAAAGAAGAAACCTTACATATTTTACCGCATTGGAATTGGGAGGGACGAGAGGGAGAGATTACACCTCTTTTTGTATACACTAATTACGATAGTGCAGAGCTATTTGTAAATGGGAAAAGTAAGGGTATTCAGAAAAAAAATAAAGACACACCACAGCAAAGGTACCGTTTAATGTGGATGGATGTTAAATACGAACCAGGAGAGGTAAAAGTTGTTGCTTTTAATAAAGAAGGAAAACCTGTGGCGGAAAAGGAAATTAAAACTGCAGGAAAACCTGATCAACTCGTGCTGAGTCCAGATCGAAAAATTATTAAGGCAGATGGAAAAGATTTGTCTTATGTAGAAGTTTCTGTTGTTGATAAAAATGGAATTCCTTGTCCAATAGCTACTAATCAATTAAAATTTAAAGTAACAGGAAAAGGACGATATAGAGCTGCTTGCAATGGCGATGCCACATCTTTAGAACAATTTCATTTACCAACTATGAAATTATTTAGTGGGAAATTGGTGGTGTTAGTACAGTCTACAATAGAACCAGGAAAAATAGAATTGACTGTTTCTGGAAAAGATTTAAAAACAGCAAAAGTAATTTTAAATTCAAAAGATTAAAATAAATGATTTTCAATAACATTAAAAACATAATTTTATTATTAGCAACTGTTTTGCTACCCATTTCAAGCATTGCGAATTCAGATATCCTTCAAAACAGTAAGGGCATTGTATTCGAAATTTATAGCTCGAAAGGCAAAGCCATTATTTTGTATGATAAAAACTCATCATCTTTAGACTCTGTTACGGCCCATCTTCTAGCCGATGATATTTATAAGGTTACCAATTACAAACCCAAAGTTATAACAAATATTAAACAAGCAAAAGGGCATGTAATAGTTGTTGGTACCATGCCTTCAGATTTGGTCAATCAATTTATAGATGATAAAAGTATTAAGGAAGGATTTAAAAATCAGTGGGATAGTTATTTGTATAAAACCATCGCAAATCCAACTAAAACTATCGACAAAGCTTTTGTTATTGCTGGAACAAATTCTAGAGGCACAGCTTATGGCGTATTTAATATATCCAAAATAATTGGAGTAAATCCTTGGTATTGGTGGGCAGATGTGCCTGTAAAACAAAATAGAGAATTAGTTTTACATCAACCAGAATATTACAGTAAAGCACCATCGGTAAAGTATAGAGGTCTTTTTATAAATGATGAAGATTGGGGATTACAACCTTGGGCAGAAAAAAACTTTGAACCTGAAACAGGAGATATTGGTCCAAAAACCTATGCTAAAATTTTTGAATTGTTGTTGCGTTTAAACGCCAATTCTATTTGGCCTGCTATGCACCCAAGCACCAAAGCCTTTTTTCATTATCCTGGAAACCCTAAAATGGCAGCGTTGTACAATATTGTATTGGGATCTTCTCATGCAGAACCTATGTTACGCAACAATGTAGATGAGTGGGATAAAAAATCTATGGGGAGTTTTAATTACAAAACTAATAAAGAAAAAGTTTATCAATATTGGGAAGACCGAGTAAAGGCAACCAAAGATATTGATGCTATTTATACCATAGGTATGCGTGGTGTGCACGATAGTGGTATGGAAGGTGTAAAAAGTAAAGAAGAGGCAATTGCTGTTTTAAATGAAGTAATTGTAGACCAAAGAGGATTGATAGAAAAGTACATTAATCCAAAGGTGGTAAATGTCCCACAAGCTTTTACAATATACAAAGAGGTACTGGATTTGTATAAAAATGGATTAGAAGTTCCCGAAGATATCACCTTGGTTTGGACAGATGATAATTACGGATACATCAGAAGTTTAAGCAATGCAGACGAGCAAAAACGTGTTGGTGGAGGAGGCGTATATTACCACGCGTCTTATTGGGGAAGACCTCATGATTATTTGTGGTTGAGTTCTACGAGTCCGTATTTAATTCGAGAAGAAATGATGAAAGCTTACAGTTTAAACAACAAAGAAATTTGGATTTTAAATATAGGAGATATCAAACCAGCGGAATATAATTTACAGTTGTTTTTTGACATGGCTTATGATGCAGAACAATTTCAAAATTCAGAATCTGTGTTCACACATCAACAACAATTTTTTAGTGATATTTATGGAAATGAGTTAGGAAGTGAGATTGCTGAAATAAAAAACAACTATTATCAATTGGCTTTCGAACGTAAACCAGAATTTATGGGATGGAGTCAAACAGAAAAAACAACACCTATTTATAATACAGCATATAATACCTTGACAAATGGTGATGAAATTCTACACCGTATTAATGCTTATCAAACTATTGAGACACAAGTACAGGAAATAGAACATAAACTGGCAGAAGAATTTAAAAGTAGCTTTGCACAATTGGTGAGTTACCCTGTGGAAGGAGCCTCTAATATGAATAAAAAGTTTTTGTATAGAGACAAAGCGATGACATATGCGCAAGAAGGTCGTCAAAGTGCTGCACAATACAAGGAGATGTCAGAAAAGGCATATGATAAAATTGTGTCTTTAACAAAAAAGTACAATAGATTGAATAACGGAAAATGGCAAGGCATGATGGATATGAAACCAAGACGATTACCTGTTTTTGACAATCCGGAAATAAATCTTACAGAAATTAGTGATAAAGATGCCATAGGAGTCACTGTAGAAGATACGTTAAAGACAAAAGAAGGGATTGATAAATTGCCAACTTTTTACGTGAATGAGACGGCATCTCACTTTATAGATATTTATCTAAAATCTCTAAATAAAGCGAATTGGAAGTTTGATACATGCCCAAATTGGATTAATATATCCAAAACATTAGGAACGTTAAATGAAAAGAATTTAGATCGTAGAATACAAATTTCTATCAACTGGAATCTTTGGGAAAAAGCAGGAAAACCGAATTCAGAAACTTTAAAGATAATTGCAGATAGTTTTGAAAAAGACCTTCAAATTAATATTTCTGCAAGTTATTTAAATGTTCCTAAAAACAGCATTGTAGAAAAAAACGGCAAGGCAATTGTGTATGCAAATAATTTTGTAAATAATGAGAAAAAAGAGGATTTAGCATGGGAAGAAGTAAAAGGATTAGGACATTCTAAGAGCACTATGCAAGCATTACCCTTAAGTGCTGAATCTGTTTTAGATCAAACAAAAGGTCCTGTTTTATCTTATGAATTTTTTACTGAAACCATAACGGAAAAAGCCATGATAGATATTGTTGCCATGCCAACCCATCCTTTAAATACAGATGGAAAAGTAAGAATTGCTGTACAATGGAATGACGAACCTATAAAAATAATAGATTTTAAAACTGAAGGTAGAAGCGAAATCTGGAAACAAAATGTGTTGCGTAACAAAGCCATCAACCAAATTAAAACTCCAATAAAGAACAAAGGCAAACAAACCTTAAAAATTTATATGGTAGATGCAGGTGTGTTGTTAGATTATTTTGTATTAAACACAGGTGAAACTTCGGAAGTTTACCCATTAGTGTCAGAAACAATTAATGAATAAATTGATCTTTATGAGGATGAGTATTTTAAAAAGGAAGTATGTTGTCTCAGTTTGTTTATTATGCTATTAAACTGTAAATAGCCAGCATAAAAAAGGAAATAATAGTATTTTTTTGGCGTGCCGTAGTTTGATAATAATGGAAAAGTAGTGAGTGGACATGAAGTAGGAATTACAAAAGAGGGTAATCGGTTTTATCTTTTTGAGGATACTATTCATCGTGCCCTTTTTTAATTATTAACATCAATAGTATTTTTAAGGTTTTAAAATTCGTTCTTGGTTTAAAGTAAATTGGTGTTAATAGTTGTTTAAGGTGATGTTGGATTCACCTTTCCAGGCAATCTCTTGGGGTACTAGTAAACCGAGTATTATAACTGCTAGCTAGTTGGCCATAAGCTTCGGTAATATATTGACTTCCGTTGGTAAAAGGATTCAACATCACAATTTAAAAATATTGCTCCAGTTCCGGTGGTGTGGTAAAACGGTTTTGAACTAAAAAAAGTAAAAGTACAGTTTTTGTAAAGTCCTGTGCCACAAAGGGCATCGTCTGTAGATTCAAAATGACAACCTTCAAAAAAAAACTCTTTTACGAGCCACAAAAGGACATAAATTTAATCAGCTGATAAAATGTGTGTTTTTTGCTATAATTTTATCACCATTGCAAATAATTAATTGTGCTTGTACAATAGCTGTCGCTCTTTCTATCTGTTTTATTTAGGTTTTAAAGGATAATTTAAATCTACATTATACTAATTTCCAAAAGTAATGTTTTTAGATTTAGTCCCTTAATTATCAATAGGTAAAAAAGTAAAATTAGCGTTAGCTCATATGGTTTGCCCTCTATTTAGAGGCAAAACTATATATGTCAATTTTTACTCAATCCATATAAAGTTAACCAATAGCATTTAATCTCTAAATCATAAGGAATATTACTTCCTTTTTTTGAAATTTTAATTGTTGGTTTGATAAAAGTTTAAAATCGTATAAATAAAAGAAGAAAAAGTTTGATTTTTTTTCATAGCTATATAAGGTACTTACATAGTGCATTTGAATAGAAACCTCATAGTATGGCTATTTTATGTAATTCAAACCAGTTATTTGAAATTAATTTAGACCCCCTAGGTAATATGTCTCTAAAACAAGAAGCAAGGTCTGCCTATTAATTAAGCAATACCTTGCATTTTGTGGGGTTAAAACGTTTCCATAGAGATTTTGGAATATAATAGATTCTCCACGAATAACTAAAACGCTATTTTTATTTTTGTATTGGCAATTCAATATAATCTCTTAGGCCAATAGATTTAGATTTTTTAAGAATTTCTGCTAATACTAAAGCATTAAAAGTGGCACCTTCCTTTCCCGTATGTGTGTGATCTTGTGGAAAGAAAGTTTTTACATGTTCCTTGCCAAGAGCTTCATATTTTAATGCAATAGCTTCACTTAAATCAATATAAGCAACATCTTCTGCTTTTGCGGCCTGTTCAGACCAAGTTATGTACGTTTCGGAGCGTCTCTCAACTTTGCCATTTGGCCATTCGTTTCTTGGTGTTAAGCTTAATACAATTGGAATAGCACCTTTGGCTTTTGTGTCTTGAATCATTTTAATCATATTCCAACCAAAAGTATGGACGGTTTCAGTAACACTATCCCGATTAACCTCTTGGGTTTCGTTACCCATATCTGGCAAAGAACCTCTGTATTTTTTCTTGTCGATATTACCAGCATCATTATGTCCAAACTGAATAAACACATAATCTCCAGCTTTAAATTCAGCAAGTGCTTTATCCCACAAACCTTCATTAATAAAAGTACGCGTGCTACGTCCACCACGTGCTTTGTTAATAACGTTTACGCGCATCGTATCTACAAATTTGGGAAACGGAATGCCCCAACCTACAACCATATCGTTGTTGTTATTAGCCATAGTAGAATCACCAATTAAGTAGATATTCTTCTTTTTAGGAAATGTTATCTTAGGATTTTTAAGCACATAATCTTTTAGAGAGTTATCCGTTTGCTTTAAACCTTCAATAATAGAGGATGCAGCCAATGCAGCACCTTTTGCAGAGGTATGTGTATGGTCGCGTTTATAAAAATAAGTTCCTGTAACTTTTAATTCTCCAAAACCTTCAAGTTTTTCTGCTAATTTATCGTTTAAATCGATGAAGGTTACGTTTTCTTTTTCAGCAATCTGTTTTGCCCAAAGACCATAAGACTCGTTGTTTCTAGGTATTTTTCCATCTTCCCACTTGTTCCTAGGAATAGGCGACATGATTACAGGGATGGCTCCTTTTGCTTTCGATTCTTTTACTATTTTATTGATATACCAACCGTAGCTATGTACAATTTCATGTTCGTGAGTAAGCATATTATTTATTTCTTCAGATTCGTTTCCAATACCTTTTATCGTACCTCTAGCGCGAATGGTGTCGTTAACAGGGCCATTATCGTTATGTCCAAATTGAATTAAAACATAATCGCCTTTGTGTAATTTTTTTTGAACAGAATCCCATAAACCTAAATTCTGATAGGTTCGGCTACTCGTACCGCCTAAGGCATGGTTTTTTATGGAGACTTTTGTGGTATCTAAAAATTGACCAATAAAATCGCCCCAACCCCAAAGTCCGCCATCACCATTTCCTTTACCATTTTTTACGGTAGAATCACCAACAGTGTATACAGTAGGTTTTTTAAGGTGTTGTTTCTCGGATTCGGAACAATTGATAAAACAGATGCTAAGGAGAAGAAAAGTTATAATTTGAAAGATTTTCATAATTGGTAATAAATTTTATTATAGTTAATTATTTCGAAAGTCGAACCACAGCGTCATTGGGATCCCTTGGTCACCGCTTTTAATTCTAATACTGGTAGGCTGACTTTCAGGGCCTTGATCTTCTAAAGATTTAAACGCTCGCATGCCTGGGATCTCATACATAAAAGAAATATTCCCTTCAGGGAATTCGGGTTGCGGGAACACTTTGGATACTGCTTTTTGAGGTAAATCAGGTGTAAATAGTCTTAAAAATAATTTGTCAGATTCGCTAAAGAATTTGAGGTTGCCATGTTCTGTTTTTAAATTAGCCACTAACATATTAGCGTGGTAACCTTTAAACTCTGGGTAGACTAAATTCTCGAAACTTTCCCCAGTTATCGTTTTGTTATAGTCTTTTTCCCAAAGCCCCATAGTGGCACCCTTTAATCTATTTTTCCAAACACGATAAGGGCCGTTTCCTAACCATTTTATGCTTTTAACACCGTTTTCAGGAAAATCGAACGTGAGTCCAAACTGGCTAATTTCACCTTGAATAAAGGCACCGTCAAATCCACTACTTCTTCCTGCATTTTTAAGTAATACGGCTTTCATTTTTAATCGTCCGTCACCATGCATAGTCCATCTAATATGGTCTATTCCGCCACTATAGTTTACCGTGCAAACAACAGAATCTTTGAATTGCTCGGTTTTAATAGTTTCAACCTCGGCTTTCATCCCAACGGGTCTTGGACCATTTATAAATGGAACATCACCAGTTTTATTTGTTATTTTAGTAATTTCTCCAGTTTTGCTATCCAATTCTACATTTAACTCTTCACTGGTTAAAGCCACTTTGTTTGCAATTTGACTTATACTAACTTTAGAATTTTCTTTTTCTGTTTTAATAAATTTATTAGCAAAATAAGGAGCTCTGTGTATAGGCCAAGACCAAGTATAAATTTCTCGACCGTGCTTATCCGTAGCGGTGATTTCTAACCAATCTCCTTTAAAAAAAATATTTGGCAGATCAAAATTGATTTTTCTTGTTTCTCCTGGTGGAATGTCGGTTATTTTAATAGGGTTTTGAGCTATTACTTCGGCTTTATTAGAATTATAAATCACATCATTATCAGCTTTTAGTACTCGGTATTCTAGTGTACAGCTGTTCAGGTTAGTGTAAATATATGTATTGGTAATCAAGAACGAACCATCAAAGGTTGAGGTGATTTGTTTGGGTTTAAATTGAATTGGAGACCAAACCTCTTTTACAGTAAAGAAACTACCTTCTTTTTCACGATGTGGCCCTAAAACCCCATCGGCGGCTAAATTTCCTTTAGAATCGTATTTTTGTTCGCCCTTCCAATCGGTTCGCAATACAGCTTCATCCAGCATGGCCCACATAAATCCGCCAGCGAAAAGTGGACTTTTAGAGTAACGTGTCCAGAAATCGTCTAGACCAGCTCCAATACCGTTATCGTAAGTTCCGTGCATAAATTCTGTTGGGAAAAACACATTTTCACCATTATTAAAACGGTGCATACCTGTTAAATAAGTCGGGTAGTGGTGAGTATCCCATCCATCAAAATCAGACCAAGGGTGAATAACAATTCTGTTTTGCGGATCGTACTTGTGAAACAGGTGATCGGTTTCGTAATTCCAACCGCCTTCATTGCCGTGATCCCAAATAATTACAGAAGGATGATTCACGTCGCGTTGTACCGTTTCTTTAATGAGTTTACTGCCTACTTTGGTGTCGTAAGGGTTTTGCCAACCCGCTAATTCATTTAAAACAAAAAGGCCTAAAGAATCACATACTTCTAGAAAATGCGTAGCGGGCGGATAATGAAAACGCACGGCATTCATATTCATGTCTTTGATTAAATTTACGTCTAACACGCTAATATCTTTATCGGTACTGCGCCCAGATTCCGGCCAGATTTCATGACGATTTATACCTTTCATGACGATCTTTTTGCCATTGACGTAAATTCCATCTTTCTTTAAAAACTCTAATGTCCTAAATCCGATTTTGGTTTTAGAAGTGTGGATTGTTTTTCCTTTATTTTTAAGTGATAAACTAAGTGTATATAAGTTTGGAGATTCTGGATCCCAGGTTTTTATACCGTTCCACTTCGCTTTAATAGTTTGTAATTGGTCTTTATGAATGATATCTACCGTAATTGATGGGAATTTTTCATCACTACCAATTGGACTAATATTCGCTTCAATAGTACTGTTTTTAGGAATGTTTACCAATTCTAAATCAGCAGATAAAGAACCGTCCATTTTAGCATCTACCGCAACGTTTTTTATATTAGAGTTTGGAGCTACATTTAACCAAACAGGTCTGTAAATACCTCCAAACAACCACCAATCTGTCTTGCGTTCTGCATTGTTTACTGTATGGTTACTTGAGTGTTTTGATACATGAACTTCTAAAAGATTTTCAGTTCCGTAATTTAACAAAGAAGTAATGTCGTATTTAAACTCATAAAACCCACCTTGGTGAATGTCTCCAGCAGATTTTCCATTAATTTTTACTTCAGTATCTGTCATGGCGCCACCAAAGACAATGGTTACATTTTTTCCTTTATAATTAGCAGGAATATTGAATTTATACTTGTAAAATCCTTCTTCTTTACTGGGCTCTTGTTGGTCTAATTCTTTATACCATCTACCGTAAGTATATTCTCCAAAACCTTCTAACTCCCAGTTAGATGGTACATTAATTGTTGTCCATGTGTTACTATTGTGTCCGTCGGTACACATAAAATCCCATTGTACCGGGTTTTTGAAGTCTTTTCCTGAAAGGTAAATTTTTTCTGTTTTTTGAGCAAAGCCAGTCCAACCTATAGAGAGTAAGGCGATGAGCGTAAAGTGACAATGTTTATTAAAAATTTTACTTATAAATTTCATGGTTCTGTGTTTAGTTTCCGTCGGGTGTTTCGTTTTCAAATCTGCCACTCATAGGCACTGTCCAATCCAGTAGCTGGTCTGGTTGATTTGGATTATATTTTGGAGTCTCTTTAATAATATATTTTGATAATTCTAAATTTAGATTTTGAATTCCTAAAAGCACAGCTTTTGCAATTTCATTCGCTCCAAAACTGTTAAAATGAGTATTGTCTTCTAGAGCTTTTGTTTGTCCAGGAAAGGTGTTGGCAGGATATTGTACAAAGGCTTTTCTAGAAGAGGCTTCTCCCCAAGCTTCATACATTTTAGTGGTCATTTTTGTAATATCTATTAAAGGTACCTGCAAATCTGTAGCTACTTTGCGCATGGCGTTTGGGAAATCGCCATGAGTTGGTTTTAATTTACCGTTAGTGTCAAAAGCACGACGTTGTGTTGGCGTTACTAAAACAGGAATCCCGCTTTTGTCACGTGCTTTGGTAACAAACTCTTTTAGTAAATTGGTATATAAACCCCATGCACCATTGCCTTCGGCTTTTATTTTTTCATCATTATGACCGAATTCTATAAATAAATAATCTCCTTTTTTCATTAAAGATAATATTTTGTCTAACCGATGTCTCGCTTTAAACGAAGGTAAAGATGCACCAGATTGGGCATAATTAGCAATCACAATATCATCCGTAAAATAATTAGTTATTAATTGTCCCCAGGATGCCCAAGGTTCTAAATTTTGATCGGTAACTGTAGAGTCCCCAGCTAAAAATACAATTGTAATTTTTGTAATTGGTGTGATGGTTATGCTTTGAATTTCAAAATCTCCAAGAAATTCAAGCGTTAATTTATCATCCCAATTTAAAGAGTTTTTTTCTCGATCTTTAATATTAATTTGTGTTGTATCACTGATTTTTGGTGTCCGTACATTTATAGCAAAACTGTTATTGACAGACTTGTTTTTGGGTACTTGGATTTCGCGTAACATCAATCGTTTAGATTCTGCTTTAATTGTAGTTTTAGAAGGGGTGTCTCCACCTAGAATCACATCAACTTTATAATCCCCTTCAGAGAGTTTTACAGAGAAATATGTGGATTCTATTCCCGAAATCCCTGTTTTAGTAAAGTTTATGTGTTTTCCGGTGTTAAAATCAAATCCATAACCCAAGGCTTCAGTATATACTATAGATTTTGAAATTGATATTTCAGAATTATTCGTCTTATGGTCTCCAAACTTAAAAACCTTAGGTAGGGGTTGTTGCTGTGCATGCAGCGGAAAAGCAAAAATAAAAAAGACTATTAAAATTCTATAAAGAGTCATTTGAATTGAATGTATTTAAGTGCCTAATTTCGATATTAAATGAAAGATCATTCAAATAAATTTAAGCCCAGTATTTATATTTTACTAAGGTATTGTCTAAAATGTAAAACACTATCCTGTACTATTATGAATACAATAGATTTTAAAATAGAAAATTTTCTCTAATTAGCTGTAAAACGTTTTTCGAAGCTTATTATTTATGGAGGTATGAGAATCCCCCTGTAGGTACAGGATGCTTTTTATTTTAGATTTGTAGATCTTGGCTTTTTAGTAAAAAAAAGTTACATGAATAGATTAGTATTATTTCTTCTAATAGGTATTACCTTTTGGTCTTGTGCTAAGGTTGAAAAGCAACAAAATATAAAAGGGGAACTTAATCAACCACCTATTCCAGGATGGATTGATAAGGTTGGAGCAGAAACATTTAAAATACCAGAACAGACATTTTTAGTAAACGACTACGGTGCCATAAATGATGGAGTGACTTTAAACACCGTTGCTATACAAAAGGCTATAGATGCGTGTGCTGAGGCTGGAGGTGGAACCGTTGTCTTTAAACCTGGGCGCTATCTTTCAGGGTCTATTTTTATTAAAAAAAACATCCGTTTTCGTATAGATAAAGGCGTCACTATTTTAGGAAGTGAGCGTATTCAAGATTATAAAGATATAGATACCCGTGTGGCTGGTATAGAAATAAATTGGCCAGCGGCATTAATTAATGTAAGAGATCAAGACAATGTAATTATCGAAGGTGATGGCATTGTAGACGGACAAGGGAAAGTGTTTTGGGATTATTATTGGAAACTCAGAAACGAAGATTACGAACCTCGTGGTTTACGTTGGATTGTCGATTATGATGCTAGACGACCACGAACCATTTTAATTTCGGATGCCAAAAATGTTGTGCTTAAAGATTTACAATTGCAAAAAGCAGGGTTCTGGACGGTACAAGTCTTGTATTCCGAATATATAACCGTGGATGGATTAACCATTAGAAATAATATAGGAGGTCATGGTCCAAGTACAGATGGTATTGATATTGATTCGTCAACATATGTGTTGGTTCAGAATTGTGACATCGATTGTAATGACGATAATTTTTGCTTGAAGGCAGGACGAGATTGGGATGGCCTTCGCGTTAATAAGCCTACAGAATATATTGTTATTAAAGACTGTATAGCAAGAAGAGGTGCTGGTTTATTTACTATTGGTAGTGAAACATCAGGAAGTATTCGACATGTATACGTGTCTAATATTATAGGATTAGGGACAAAAAATGGTTTAAATATAAAATCTGCAACAACGCGTGGTGGAACGGTAGAAGATATTTATTTACAAAACATAAAAATGGATAGTGTTGGAACGTTTATGAAAGTAACCATGAACTGGAATCCAACGTATAGTTATTCAAAATTACCTAAGGAACTTAATCAAGATAGCATACCTACGCATTGGAAGAAAATGTTGAAACATGTTGAGCCCGCATCTAAAGGGATTCCGACTTTTAAAAATATCAATTTGTCCAATATAGATGTAAAAGGTGCTAAAACGGCAATAAACGTCAATGGTTTAGAAGCTTCAATTATAGAGAATTTTATCTTAAAAAATGTGTCTATTGAAGCAGAAACAGCCGGTAAAATACACTATAGTAAAGGTTGGACTTTAGATAATGTTACTATTAAAACCAAAGATAGCTCGAGAGTTAGTTTAGAGCATACATCAAACATTGTATTCACCGATAAAAATTATCATCATTAATTATGGCTTTTAAGTTAAAATACATGCTGTTGAGTCTTGTCCTCTTGGGATCAATATCTACATTTTCTCAAGCATCACAAACCGTATGGCACGACACTATAAGACAATTGCATTATAAACCCGATGGAAGAGGTTTTAAATTGGTAGATGGATCAAGGAAATTCAATCGTGCACTATATGGTACCAATACCGGTTTTCGGGTAGAAACAGGTGATTTGCCTGAATTTGCCATGTACATGCCTGGTATGGGGGGAAATTTTAAGTTGGGAATTACTAATGGTACCCAAACTAAATGGATTACGGCCTGTGATGAGATCGCGACCCGATACGAACCGGGGACAATGTTATACGAGATTCGTGATGTCCTTTTAAATGATGGAATAATAAAAATACAAGTGGTTGCTTTAGCAGAAAGCGAGGGATTTATTACAAAAATTTCTGTTGAAAGAGTACCGAATAACACTAATTTAATTTGGGGATTTGGAGGTGCAACAGGTAAGAAATTTCATCGTGATGGCGATATAGGAGCCGATCCAGAATCCGTGTTTTATTTGCAACCGAAATACTGTATTAATAATGAATTTGAAATTAAAAAGACCAGTTTTAAATTGCATTATGGTTCGGAAAGTAATAAAAAGAAAACAGGAAATAATAGAACCATTATCGGTCAGTTTCCAGAGGCTAAAGTAAAATTGGCTTCAGCTTATCATCAAAAATCCCCTGAAGATTTATTTAAATCTAAAGCGGATTCTTTACCTGTGTTTTCAGGAAAGTTAAACTTACAATCTGATGCTGTTTTTTATTGGAAGTTTGAAAATAGTGAAGACTTTATTATTGAAAGTCAAACTGAAATATCAGAAGCCTTTAAAAAAGGAATCGAAAAAGTAAAGCAACTAAGTGCACGTGTTCAAATTGAAACGCCAGATGCGTATATTAATACTTTAGGTGGTGCTTTGGCGGTTGCTGGCGACGGCATTTGGGAAGATCCCGCATATTTACACGGTGCGGTAGCTTGGCGTATGCATCTAAATGCATGGCGGGGTGCTTCGGTTGCCGACGCATTGGGTTGGAAAGATCGTGCAGAAACACATTTTAAAAGTTATGGTAAATCTCAGGTTTTAGAACCAGAAACAGGACCTGTAGTTTTAGATAGTTTACGAAATTTTGCACGTCAAAAAGAGGTTTTAGGAACGTCTATGTTTAGTCGTGGGTATATTAGTCGACGTCCAAACAACAACACCATTGCACATCATTACGATATGAATTCGGTGTTTATAAATCAATTATTACGACATTATTTATGGACAGGCGATTTGGAATTTATGAAGGACATGTGGCCTGTCGTGAAAATGCATTTAGCTTGGGAAAAGCGAAATTACGATGTCGATAACGACGGACTTTACGATGCTTACGCTTGTATTTGGGCGAGCGATGCCTTGCAATATAGTGGAGGAGGCGTAACGTATGCATCGGCTTATAATTATAGTGCGAATAAATTGGCTGCTCAAATTGCACAAATTTTGGGTGAAGATTCTAGTTTGTATGAGGCTGAAGCCAAGCACATTAAACAAGCTGTTCAAGAGCAGTTATGGATTGGAGAAAAAGGTGTTTTTGCTGAATTTAAAGACTTACTCGGTAATAAATTATTGCATGAAGAACCTGGGTTATGGACCATTTATCACAGTTTAGATGAAGGTATTGCAGATGGTTTTCAGGAATTTCAAATGCTGAATTATGTCGATCAGGAGATTCCGCATATTCCAATCACTACAAATAATCCAGAACATACCGATTTGTTTTTAGTGTCTACAACTAATTGGCAACCATATACGTGGAGTGTAAACAATGTGGCTTTAGCCGAAAATTTACATGCTTCGTTGGCTTATTGGCAAGGTGGAAAACAAGAAAAAGCCTTTCAACTTTGGAAAAGTGCTTTGGTGGAAACCATGTATTACGGAGCTTCGCCAGGAGGATTTCAACAATTGTCTTTTTATGATGCTATTCGTGGAGAATTGTATCGCGATTTTGCCGATCCTATTGGGATGGCTGCGCGTTCGTTAGTAGAAGGTTTATTTGGAGTTCAGCCTAATGCGCTAGAAAATACTTTAGTTATTCAACCCGGTTTTCCAAAATATTGGAATCATGCGGCTATAAATGTCCCAGATGTCAGTTATAGTTTTAAAAGGGACAAGCATATTTCAACCTACCATATTGAACCTAAATTTAATTCTGATTTTAATTTAAAATTGTTAGTTAAACCAGAAGCATCGACTATTAAACAAATCACTATCAACAATAAAAAAGTAGATTGGAAGTTGGATGGAGATGCTATTGGACAACCAAACATTATTATTGAAAGTGATTATAAACCGGAGTACGACATTGAAATTACTTGGGGAAAAACAACGTTAGATGATTTTGAAGAAGATAGATCTCTGTTTGCTGGAGAAACGTTTGTGTTAAAACCGAAAGATGCAAAATTACTTCAAATTAAAGATCCACAAGATGCGTTTTTTAAAGTGGATTTACTACCAAATCACTTAAAAGCTATTATAAACCTATCTGAAGGCTATAACACCGTATTTGTGAAATTGAATCAAGATGATATGACATGGTGGGAACCTGTTTCAATAAAGGTGAAACCTCGTATTCAAATTGAAAATGTGGAACATCATACTCAAACAGTTTTAGTTTTATTCAAAACTAATTTTGAAAATGAATCAATTAAAAGCATAAAGATAAATGGAGACGTTGTTAAAAATAAGATTGAAAAAACTGCGGGTAATCTGCGTTTAGAAATTGATAAGCGTTTCTGTGTTCCAGGGACAAATCTATTAGACATTGAAACTAAAAGAGGTGAAACTATTTCTTTAACGTTTCAGGATTGGGATCTTATTTTAAATGATGATTCTAAAACAGAAATGATTGTAATGCCATCTTTTAATGCCAAAGTCTCCGAAGTTTTTGAACAGAAATATATGAGCCCGCGACCGACATCACCAACATTGCAATTGCCAACACAAGGGATTGGAAATTGGTGTTATCCGTATATAGCTCCTATCATAGATGATACTGGTTTGCGAGAGGAAGCTTCTGAATCAGGCTTTATCACATCAAATCAACAAATTCCTTTAAATATTTCAAATACAGAACAGAATATTGTATTTACATCGATGTGGGATAATTTTCCAGAAACGTTTAAAATTCCGCTTAAAGGCAAAGCGAAACATGCCTACTTTTTAATGGCAGGAACAACAAATCCGATGCAAACTCATATGGAAAATGGAAGTATTACGGTGTATTATACAGATGGCACTTCTGATATTTTATCTTTAAAAAACCCAGAAAATTGGTGGCCCATAGAACAAGATTATTTTGTAGATGGTTTTGCATTTAAAACGAATGCGACGAAGCCACCACGATTGTATTTAAAGTCAGGTAAGTTTAATACAGATTTTAAAGATTATAAACCAATAAAAGGGTTTTCTGATTATGCTATTGATGGCGGTGCAGCAACTTTATTAGATTTACCACTAAACCCTGAAAAAACATTGGATCATTTTGAAGTAAAAACCATAACAAATGATGTGGTTATTGGGGTAATGAGTATAACGCTTATAAGAGATTAATATAGTATAAAATGAAATTTAATATGAGATGGAATCAATATAAGTTGTTTAAAAAGGTAATGATTGCAATGGTTTTACTAAGTCCAATTGGGGCATTAAAATCTCAAACACAAAACATTAAGAATGACACGTTTTGGGATACTAAGAACGGTGAGCCAATTTATAGTCAGGGCGGTGGCGTTTTTAAATTTAAAGATCCCGATACTAACCAAGAAAAATATTATTGGTATGGTGTACATTATAAAGAAGCGGAACTGTATAGACAGGATCCATCTGTGACACAACCGCAAGCTAGTTTTGAATCGGTAAGTTGTTATACGTCTTCAGATTTGGTAAATTGGGAAGCAGAAGAACCTGTACTAAGTTTAGAAGAACTTAAAAAACATGAGGCACATAATATGTGGGTGGGGCGTTTAGGTGTCGCATATATTAAAGAACTTAAAAAGTATGCCATGTTTGTGCAACATAACAGCCAGGTTTTAATAACGGTATCAGACCGTCCTACGGGACCATTTAAATGGCATCAGCGCATAAATATGGAGCCTATAATTGGAACAACCAATACAGGCGATCAAACTGTGTTTACAGATGAGGATACTGGAAAATCATATCTAGTGTATTCCTATGGTAAAGGCCGACATAAAATCTACATTTCAGAAATTGGTGTTAAAGATGGTATGGTTAATTTATTAGATTGCACCCAGGTTTTTAAAGGAGCTGGGCGCGAAGGCAATTGTATGTTTAAATACAAAGGCAAGTATTATTTGTTTGCTTCTAATTTATATGGTTGGGATTCTTCATATGCTTATTATTTAGTGGCCGATGATATTAAAGGGCCTTATACACCCGAAAACAAGATGTTAATTACACCTGGATCTTTAGACGATTATGCCCATATTACGCAAACTGGTTTTTTTGTTACGGTAAAAGATAGCGATAAAGAGTTTGTGATGTATTGTGGCGACAGGTGGTCCGATTTTGCAGGAAATGGTTTAGGATACAATCAATGGTTTCCTATAACTTTTGAAGGTGACGAACCCTACTTTAATTCTTTAAATTCATGGAATTTTGACATTTCTACTGGAAATTGGAACGTTGCAAATGATAATAATTATGTTAAGAATGGAAGTTTTGAAGCGGATCGAAGGTGTATTCCGAGTCCTATAAAACCAATTCAAGAGCAATTAAAAGCATGGGTAACCAAAGTGTATCAGGGTAATGTTATTGTTATTGAATCTGAAGATTCTCCCGTGTTAAACTATTTTAATACCGAAGCAGACAGAAAGCATGTTATAGGCGAAAAAAGCTTAAATATGTCTGATAACATAAAATTCAAAAGAAAAGTATATCAAATTATTGAATCGACACCTTATGTGAAATTACAAGATGGTAATTACACTCTAAAGGCTAAGATTAAAAACACGGCAAATTTTAATCATTTAAAAATGTATGCAGAAAGCGGAGGAAAACAAAAGATGTTTACTGTTGAAGATGTAAACCATACATGGACATCCATTAATATAACAAATATTGCAGTGGTACATGGTAAAGTTGAAATTGGTTTCATAGCCGAAGGTCAAGCCACTGCGAGTTGCCAGATAGATGATGTTTCCTTTGTTAAAATGAATTTATAAATAAGAACAACAAACTAATATCTTATAAAATGAAAAAAACAAGCATACTATTAATCTGGATTGTTCTAGGTTTTTATTCCTGTAAAGAAATGCAGGAATCAAATATAGAAACGGTAAAGGAAACCTCAAAAGTTATAAACCGTGAGGCATTAGTAACGCGACATAATGTTAACGTAAAATCTTTAGATACCTTGGCGTCGTTAAGTGTAGGAAATGGGTCTTTTGCTTACACGGTAGATGGTACCGGGTTGCAAACATTTCCTGAATATTATAAAGATGGTATGCCTTTAGGAACACAATCGGAGTGGGGATGGGATAGTCATCCAAATACCGAAAATTATAAATTTGAAGAAACTTTAGTAGATTATAAGCAAAATGGGCGTAAGGTATCGTATGCCATTCAAAATAAAACAACAGAAAGAACAAAGGCAGCTACTGAATTTTTTAGATCGAATCCACACCGCTTGCAACTTGGCAATTTAGGTCTAGAATTGTTTAAAACCAACGGCGATAAAGTGACTCCAAAAGACATTAAAGACATCAATCAGACTTTAAATGTTTGGACAGGTGAGCTTAAAAGTGAATTTACTGTTGAAGATATACCGGTAACGGTTTGGACAACATGCCATCAAGAATCTGATGTGATTGGTGTGAAAATTGAATCGGAATTGATGAAAAGTAATCAATTAAAAATCCGTTTAAGATTCCCTTATCCTACAGCAACTTGGACAGATTTAGGGGCTCAATGGACCGGAGAAAGAAATTATACAAGTAAAATAGTTTCAGAAAACGAACAACAGACCGTAATTTCCCGTCACTTAGATTCTTTGAATTACAATATTGGGTTGACTTGGAGAGGAAAAGCTAAAGTGAGTAAAAAGGGAGACAACTATTTTTTATTAACTCCGAATGATGACACACATAATTTTTCATTTACCTGTGATTTTTCAAATAAATCGATTATAAAATCATTCACTTTTGAAGACATAGAAGAAAGCAGTAAAAGTGAATGGGTAAGATTTTGGAATAGTGGAGGAGCTATAGATTTTTCAGGTAGTACCGATCCTCGTGCAAAAGAATTAGAGCGTCGAGTGATTTTATCTCAATATCTCACAAAATTACAATGTACGGGAGAATTGCCTCCTCAAGAAACAGGTTTAACATATAATAGCTGGTATGGCAAACCTCATTTAGAAATGCATTGGTGGCATGGTGTGCATTTTGCATTGTGGAACAGATCAGAAAATTTAGAACGTACATTACCTTGGTATAATCGCGTGTTAAAAAAGGCTAAGGGTTTAGCGACTCGTCAAGGTTTTGAAGGCGCAAGATGGCAGAAAATGACAGATATGTATGGCGATGAAGGTCCGTCTTCGGTTGGTGCATTTCTAGTGTGGCAGCAACCACATATGATTACCTATGCAGAGCTCATGTATCGTGAAAAACCAACTCCTGAAACTTTAGAGTTGTATAAAGAACGCGTGTATGCCACAGCAGATTTTATGGCCTCTTATGCGAAATATAACAAAGACAAAAAACGATATGAATTAGGACCACCAATTATTGCAGCTCAAGAGCGCTTCAAAGCCATTGAAACCTACAACCCAACTTACGAATTGGCCTATTGGAATTGGGCATTGAATACAGCCATAAGATGGAAAGAACGCTTGGGAGAAGAACCAAATACCGAATGGAAAAAAGTACTGGAAGAGTTGTCTCCATTACCAGTACAAAACAATAAGTATTTAGCCGCAGAAAGTGCCACAGATTCATACACAAATCCAGAGTACAGAACAGATCATCCCTCGGTTTTTGGAACTTTTGGTATGCTCCCAGAAACAGCAATGTTAGATAAACAAATTATGCAAAATACCTTTAATTGGATTTGGGACAACTGGGCTTGGGAAGAAACTTGGGGTTGGGATTTCCCTATGACTGCGATGACTGCAGCACGTTTAGGTATGCCTGAAAAAGCTATAGATGCCTTGTTTATGGATGTTAAAACGAATACGTTTTTAAAAAGCGGACACAATTACCAAGATGGTCGATTGCCTGTCTATTTACCTGGAAATGGCGGATTACTAACAGCGGTTGCTATGATGTGTGCTGGTTGGGATGGTTCTGAAGAAGACAATCCTGGTTTTCCAAAAGATGGTAGCTGGGTGGTCAATTGGGAGAATTTAGATAAGATGTTTTAAGTTGTAATATGTTTAGAGTTAGCGGATTGGGATGGAATATTGTGTTTTTAAAAGTGAGATCCTAAATTATTCATTTTATTGGTTTCAAATTGAAGGGTTTTAGTAAAATTAAAATTGGACTTTACGTATAGGAAGAATATTAACGCAAAGGATCACGTACAGTAAGTCATTTAAGTTGTCCTATTGCACGGTCTACCAAGTATAGATATAAAGTGTTGAATGGAGATGTAAAGTCTCGTTGCCAGGATGTATTGATTCAAATATTTGAATCCGAATAAGTTGAAGTATTAAAATGAGTTGTAATTCTAATCATGCTGACATGTAAATGGAATACTTACCAAAACAGTGTATTAGTTTATTGACAAAACAAATGAATGGAAGAAGTTCAAGGGAGTTACAGAAGGAGTTTCCAAAATTAAGGAAACAATATTGGGGTAAATATTTTGGGCAACAGGTTATAGTGTTTGGATTACTGAAATTATCACAGATGAAATGGTGAAAGAATATTTAAAGCATCACGTAAAGCCTAATCCAGATAGCTCCAATTACATATTAGTATAAAGACAAATAGGGACTTAAGTTCCTCCTATAAAACCACCTGCTTTGCAGGTGGTCAAATTTAAAAGCTATGCCTGTATATACGATATGAGCAAATTCAAATCTATCGGAATTTTAAAAGGAAAATTAGCTGTAAAATATTAAAGAGTTAATCCAAACTAAAACAGGTGGAATATTTTGGAAATCATTTCTGGGCAGGAGCTTTCTTTGTAAGTGCACTGGGATTATGTATAAAGGAATTAAACTAAAACATGTAAAACATCAGGAAAAGGAAGAAAAAATAGTTGATGAAAATAAACAAAAGTTTGATTTATAAATAAGCCTACGAACCACTTTCGAGACGCAATCCACTGCAACCTTTTAATAAGTTTTTTTTTTAATACGAAAATATAACTCTGAGTTATTCACTTCTTTATAATATTTAATGGTCTAATTATATCCTATTATTTATGTAATCGATTACAATTTTTTACAAAGAAAAACGATCAATAAAGTCAAAGGAATTTTTTTTCTTTCCTTTTTCCTTGTTTAAAATCATATGTGAAGCCGTTTCTCCCATAGCCTTAAAATTGGTAGAAATTACAGTAATTCCTAATAATTCTTTTAATGGAGTATCATTATAAGAAATAATCCCTATGTCTTTACCTAATTCCAGATCGTAGTCACGGATTTGTTTCACTAAATTAACTAAATCAGACTCTTCGATTGTAATAAAAAGGTCTCCTTTTTTTAAAATAATGTCTTCGTAGAGTTCATCGATAATTTCAAAGGTCATATCAAAATTTACACAAAATTTTCTGAATCCATGTAAAATTCTTCTGGGATATGGGTAAACTGATTTATCTGGATAAATTAAAAAAATTTTATTATAGGTTTTAATTTTTTTCAAACCTTCTATTAATGCATTATAAATATCATTTTCAAAATCTTGAAAAATTTCTATGCTTGGATATAGGTTTTCAATTTTACTACTATTATCCATAATGACAAGCTTTTCCTTAGGTATCATATTAAGCGATTCCATTACTTTATCTGTCATACTAATGTGTCTAAGGTGGTCTGTTTTAAAATGGGGCATGATGATATAATAGTCATAAGCACCTAAGTATTTTTCCATTAAATTTAAAAATAGTGTCTCATCGCAGTGATAAATAAATAAATCTGTATGGGAATTGGCACCCATACTATTTACAAATGCATTATGGATTCTAAGCTTATAAGAACTTAGTTTATTTATTAAGAATAGAACATTTATTTTAGAAATTAACTTAGTACGTGTTATGTAATAGCCTTTCCCTCGAATAGAAGAGATTATCTTACGTTCTTTTAGTACACTATAGGCTTTTTCTACCGTATCTCTAGATAAATAAAACTCTTCACTGAATTTGTTAATTGAAGGAATTTTATCATCAACTTTAAGATTACCAATTGAAATATTATGAATAATAGTGTCTATTATTTGTTTATATTTTGGTTTCCTAGAATGTTCATCTATTTTGATAAATTCTAACATAATCCTTCTTTTTTTTATTAAAAAATTAATGATTTGCAATATAACCTTTCTTATTGTTTTTTAGTGTATTTATTTTATTAATTACAAATAACCATATAGTGCAGGATAGATATAAATAACTTATCATTTAGATTTACAATTAGAACTAATCAATAAAATATAAATGATGAATAGTCTTGTTAGACAATTTAACCACGTAGATTACCTTTGGGACGACAAAAAAGCTTCAGCATTAAAAGATGATCAAGTCGCTCTATTTCTGTATCGCTCAAATTTATTAGGAGCAGATTTAAGAATAACAAATTATGGTGGCGGTAATACTAGTTGTAAAACTATAGAAAAAGACCCATTAACTGGGGAAGATGTAGAAATCATGTGGGTTAAAGGTTCAGGTGGAGATATCGGTACCTTAACACGAGCAGGAATTGCAGGGTTATATACAGGTCGTTTGCGCGACTTGAAAAATGTATATGGTGGCTTAGAAGATGAAGATCGTATTGTAGGATTATTCAATCATTGTATTTACGATTTAGATAGCAAAGCCCCTTCAATCGATACTCCTTTACATGGTTTGTTACCTTTTAAACATATTGACCATTTACATCCAGATGCGTTAATTGCAGTTGCGGCGGCAAAAGATAGTGAACAAGTTACAAAAGATATATGGGGTGATACTATGGGCTGGGTTCCGTGGCAAAAACCAGGTTTTGATTTGGGTCTTCAGCTGGAAAAATGCTTGGCAGACAACCCTGGTATTCGTGGAATTGTTTTAGGAAGCCACGGTCTATTTACTTGGGGAGATACATCCCATGAATCTTACATAAATAGTTTGGAAGTTATAGAAATGGCTTCGGAATACATCCATAAAAAAAGTAAAGTGCGTAATGTGGTTTTCGGCGGACAAAAAGTAGTCTCCTTACCACAAGAACAGCGTTTAGAAAAAGCAGCTCAAATTATGCCTTTATTAAGAGGGTTATGTTCTTCTGAGAATCGAATGATCGGTCATTTTTCTGATAGTGATGTCGTATTAGAATATATAAATAGTAACGATTTAGAACGTTTGGCGCCTATGGGAACTTCGTGTCCCGATCATTTTTTACGTACTAAAATTCAGCCTTTGGTATTAAATTTAGATATAAATGAAGATTTATCTGAAACCGACGTGATTATTAAAAAATTAGAGCCAGCTTTTGAGGGGTATAGACAGGAATATGTAGATTATTATAATAACTGCAAAAAGGATAATAGTCCTGCGATTCGCGATGCCAATCCTGTGATTATTATTTACCCAGGAATAGGTATGTTCAGTTTTGCCAAGAATAAACAAACATCACGGGTAGCGAGTGAATTTTATATAAACGCAATCAATGTGATGCGTGGTGCAGAAGCTATAACCGAATACACGTCTTTACCAAGACAAGAAGCTTTTGATATTGAATATTGGTTATTAGAAGAAGCTAAACTACAGCGTATGCCTAAGGAACAACCGCTTTCTCGTAAAGTAGCATTTGTTACAGGAGCAGGAGGTGGAATAGGTAAGGCTATTGCAGATAAGTTGGCTGCAGAAGGTGCAAATGTGGTGCTTACAGATATTAATGAAGATCGGCTTAAGGAAGCCCATGCCTCTTATAAAAATGACGTGTCTACGTATGCTGTATGCGATGTAACCGATACTGACTCTATTGCTAGAGCATTTAAAAAAGCCGTTATCGCTTTTGGAGGTGTCGATATAATTGTTCATAGCGCCGGATTAGCCATTTCTAAAGCTTTAGAAGATACTACCGATAAGGACTGGAATATTTTGCAAAACATATTAGTTAAAGGACAATTCAATTTAGCAAAGCAAGCTACAGCCATAATGAGAAAGCAAGGTTTAGGAGGCGATTATATTGCTATAGCCAGTAAAAATGGTTTAGTTGCTGGGCCAAATAATGTAGCTTATGGTACAGCAAAAGCAGCACAACAACATATGGTACGATTATTAGCTGCAGAATTGGCTAAAGATAAAATTAAAGTAAACACGATAAACCCAGATGGTGTTATTGTAGGTAGTAAAATTTGGGAAGGTGAATGGGCAGAAGGTCGTGCTAAAGCTAATGGGATTACTGTTGAAGAATTACCCTCATTTTATGCAAAGCGTAATTTATTGCATGAAATTATAACCCCAACAGATATTGCAAATGGTGTGTTCTCTTTTGTGGGGATTTTAGATAAATCAACAGGAAACATTATAAATGTAGACGGAGGTATGTCTAATGCCTTTGTACGTTAAATTATATTATAAAATTAATTAGTTTTTAGTTACTAATTATTATTTTGTTTGTTAAGTAAACCTTTCATTGGCTGTACCAATGAAAGGTTTTAGTTAAAATAATTATTATGAAATTACAAGAGTCGCAGTTATCAGAATTCAATAAAAAAACTATTGAAGACCATCAAAATCAGTTTGATTTTTTAGGGCATACATTAGCTAAAAGAAATATAAATACAGAAAACGTGATTAACGCGTTAGCCAAATTTCAAGTCGCAATTCCAAGTTGGGCATTGGGTGCTGGAGGTACGCGTTTTGGTCGATTTTCTTATTATGGAGAGCCATCAAATCTTACTCAAAAACTAGACGATGTTGGACTTCTTCATGCGCTTACGCAAACAGCAGGTGCAGTTTCATTGCATATTCCGTGGGATGTGCCCGAAGATTATAATGCTATTAAAGAGCAAGCAAAAGCTTTACACTTAAAGTTCGATGCCGTAAATTCTAACACCTTTCAAGACCAACCTCATGCTAAAGAAAGTTATAAGTTTGGGTCGTTGTGTAATACAAGTGAAGCTGTAAGAGAACAGGCTATAGCACATAATCAGGAGGTCATTAAAATAGGGGACAAGTTAGGGTCTAAAAGTTTAACGGTTTGGTTGGCCGATGGAGCTACGTTTCCAGGTCAGAATAATTTCCAAACAGCACTCTTTAATACAGAAAATAGTTTAAAATCCATTTATAAAACGCTTCCAGACGACTGGAAACTTTTTATCGAATATAAGCCCTACGAGCCAAATTTTTATAGTACGGTTATTCAAGATTGGGGGACTTCATTTATGTTGGCAAATGCCTGTGGAGACAAAGCATTTACACTTGTAGACCTCGGACATCACCTACCAAATACAAACATCGAACAAATAGTATCAACCTTAATGCTAAAAGGTAAATTAGGAGGGTTTCACTTTAATGATAGTAAATATGGCGATGATGATGTGACTGTAGGAAGTGTTAAGCCCTATGCTTTATTTTTAATTTTTAATGAGTTAGTATATGGTATACAGAATAATCCGCAGAATCCCGATTTATCATGGATGATAGATGCAAGTCATAATATTAAAGATCCTTTAGAAGATTTAATGCAATCTTTAGAGGCTATTCAGGAAGCTTATGCTAAAGCTTTACTTGTAGATCAGGTAGCATTAAAGCAAGCACAAATGGCTCATGATGTTGTGAAGTGTCAGGAAATTTTACAAGGTGCATATCGTACGGATGTACGCCCCTTATTAGCACAAGCCCGTTTACAAGCAGGAGGTGCATTAAATCCATTAGCCATGTATAGAGATTTAGGGATTAGAGAAATGCTTATAAAAGAACGTGGAAGACATACTGTGGCATCAGGATTATAAAACGAAATTTACAAATGAAAAAAGTAGTAACAGCAGTATTTGATATCGGTAAAACCAATAAAAAATTCTTCCTTTTCGATAAAGAATTTAAAGAAGTATATAGAGAATATACACGTTTTACAGAAATTAAAGATGAGGATGGCTATCCTACCGAAAACTTACCTGCTTTACAAGATTGGCTAAAAGAAGTGTTTCATAAAATATTAGAATCCAAAGAATATAAAGTGAAAGCCATAAACTTTTCAACTTATGGTGCAAGTTTGGTTCATATAGACAATAATGGAAACGTTTTAACGCCTTTATATAATTATACTAAGCCCATGAATGAGGCATATATTGCATCATTCTATGAGAAATATGGACCAGAATTAAAGTTTTCTCAAGAGACGGGGTCATCAAATTCGGGCATGTTAAATTCAGGTATGCAATTGTATTGGCTAAAACAAGAGAAGCCAGAAATTTTTAAAAAGATAAAATTTAGTTTGCATTTTCCTCAATATCTAAGTTATATTTTTACTGGGATTCCACTAAGTGAATATACTAGTATTGGTTGCCATACAGCACTATGGGATTATCTGAAAAAAGATTATCACAAGTGGGTGTATAATGAAGAATTACATCATATTCTGCCTCCAATAGTGTCTACAGAGACCAGTATTAATATGAATTATAATGGTAAACGTATTAAAATAGGTGTTGGTATTCATGATAGTTCTTCTGCTTTACTTCCGTATGTACGAAGTAGTAAAAAGCCATTTATTTTGGTGTCGACAGGAACCTGGAGTATTTCTCTGAATCCATTTTTTAATGGGATCTTATCAGAAAAAGACATTCAGGAGGGAAGTATAAATTATATGCGTATTAATGGAAAAGCGGTAAAATCGTCTCGTATATTTCTAGGTAATTTTTACAGGCAGAATGCTCAAAAACTAGCTAGACATTATAGGGTATACGAAGATTATCATCAAACAGTAACTTTCGATTATGAGATGTATTCGAGTATAATTAAAGATTTTAAACCCTTTTTTAATTTAGAATCTTCGAATGCATTAAAAGTAAAAGAAATCGATTTAAATACATTGCCGTATAAATGCTTCGAAATGGCTTATCACCATTTAATGATAGAAATTGTTCAGTTACAAGTAAAAAGTATAGCTGTTGCTAAAGGAGATACAGAAATTAAGAAACTTTATATAGACGGTGGTTTTACTGCAAATGATGTGTATATTAATTTACTTTCACATTCTTTAAGAGATATGAAATTACGAACAACAACTTCGTCTTTAGGTTCTGCCTTAGGTGCTGCTATTGCCATTTCTGATGTGAAATTAAATTCCAAATTTTTAGAGTATAATTATGCGTTACAAAAACATACGCCATTTATTGTTAGCTAGAGGTTAAAAAAAACACTAAAAATATGACAAATAAGATATCATTAATTCATCCGAGGGACCAGATTACTAAAATTATTAGTAGAATTTATAAACGGGGAATGACGACCACTTCTGGAGGTAATATTTCGATTATAGATAATAATGGAGACATTTGGGTCACGCCATCTGCAGTCGATAAAGGATCTTTACGTGCTTCGGATATAATTTGTGTTAAAAAGGATGGTAGGGTAATAGGTAAACATAAGCCTTCATCCGAATTTCCATTTCACAAGGCCATTTATGAAGCGAGGCCCGATATAAAATCGGTAATTCATGCACATCCTCCAGCATTAGTTTCCTTTAGTATTGTACGGCAAATACCCAATACGAACATTATTTCTCAGGCAAAACATGTGTGTGGACCAATCGGTTATGCTAAATATGAATTACCAGGTAGTGAAAAATTGGGAGATGTTATTTCTGAAGAATTTAAGAAAGGATTTAAAGCCATAATAATGGAAAATCACGGAACCGTTTTAGGAGGAAGTGATTTAACAGATGCCTTTGAACGTTTTGAAGCTTTAGAGTTTTGTGCAAGTACTATTTTATACGGTTCTCAAATTGGTAAACCTAAGTATTTAACAGATGCACAAATTGAAAAGTTTGAAGTTCAAGCAACTGGTGTTTTACCTGAAATGGAATCTTCAAGTCATCCTTCAGATGAGGTTGAAAAACGTCTCGAAATTAAAAATATTGTCCAGCGCTCTTGTGAGCAAGGACTTATGATTAGTTCTTACGGTACCGTGTCTATGCGTTGGCACGACAACGACTTTTTAATTACACCAACAGGAGTAAATCGTTGGGATCTAGATATTGAAGATATTGTTCAGGTTAAAGGAGGTAAACGAGAAGCTGGAAAAAAACCTAGTCGGGCCTCTTGGATTCATCAAGAAATCTACAAAAATAACCCAGATGTAAATTCTATTATCATGACACAATCACCTTATTTAATGGCATTTGGTGTTACGGGTTCTTATTTAAATGTAAGGACTATTCCCGAGAGTTGGATTTTTTTACAAGATATTAGAACTGTGAAATATGGTGTTCATTTTAGAGAAAATAATAATTCTGAAATTGTCGAAGATTGTGCAACTGCTTTAATTATTGAGAATGATTCGGTAATTATTACAGGAGACAAATTACTCCAAACTTTTGATTATTTAGAGGTCGCAGAATTTAGTGCTAAGTCTATCGTATTAGGAAGTTCACTTGGTGATATGGTGCCTATTAACGATGAGCAAGTAGAAGAATTAAGAAAAAAGTTTTTATCATAAATACAAATTATGGCTTTAAAGTTTGATACCCGTTATCCCTCAATAGACGATTTAAGGGCGAAAGCACAAGATAAAATTCCAAAATTTGCCTTCGAATATTTGGATGGTGGTTGTAATGAAGATGTTAATTTACACAGAAACACATCCGAACTAAGGGATGTTCAGTTAAAACCAAATTATTTAAGGCCATATCAAAGCTCCTCCCTTAAAACCAAATTATTTGGTATAGAATACGATGCACCATTTGGAATTGCACCAGTAGGATTGCAAGGACTAATGTGGCCAAATGCCCCAGAAATTTTAGCTAAAGCCGCGCATAAACATAATATTCCATTTGTTTTGAGTACGGTTACTACGACAAGTATTGAGCGTGCAAGTGAATTAACTGAAGGTAAATCATGGTTTCAATTATATCACCCCACCGAAAATAAATTAAGAGATGATATTATTAACCGAGCAGCAGCGGCAGAATGTCCTGTTTTAGTCATATTGTGTGATGTTCCTACGTTTGGGTTTCGTCCAAGAGATATAAGAAACGGGTTAGCCATGCCTCCTAAAATGTCAATACAAAATATATTACAAGTTTTAGGTAAACCACATTGGGCATTGCAGACTTTAAAAAATGGTCAGCCTAATTTCGAAACGTTAAAACCTTATATGCCTAAAGGTTTAGATCTAAAACAATTGGGGAAATTTATGGATCAAACATTTAGTGGCCGATTAAATGAAGAGAAAATAAAGCCTATTCGCGATATGTGGAAGGGAAAGTTAGTCCTAAAAGGGGTGGCGTCAGAATATGATACAGAAGAAGCTATTCGCTTAGGTTTAGATGGTATTATTGTTTCTAATCATGGCGGGCGTCAATTAGATGCAGGAGAATCTACGATTAAACCATTATATAAAATTGCTGAAAAATACGGTGATAAAATAGAGGTTATGATGGATTCTGGGATTCGTTCAGGTCCTGATGTAGCTCGTGCTATGGCAAGTGGTGCAAAATTTACTTTTATGGGGCGCTCTTTTATGTATGGTGTTTCTGCTCTAGCAAACCGAGGAGGAGATCACACCATTTCTTTACTAAAAACCGAATTACAACAAGTTATGGATCAGTTGTGTTGCCATACGACTTCAGATTTTCCTTATCATCTCGTGAAGTAATTAAGCTGAAACAATTATAAAAAAAAGTATAAAGAATAGATAAGTAAATAATTCTAGTAATACTTGTTTTTTATACTAAGTATTATTGAAATTAGAAATAGGATAACCGAAGAATTGTAACCGAATTTATAGTTTTCCAATCAATCACAAGCAATCAATCACAAACAATAAACTAACTAATTTAAAATGACTCAATATAGTATAGAAAAAGAGGTAATAGCTCTGTCGTCTGGAGGTGAATATGAAAGAGAGCCCATACCACAATCCAAACTGAAAGGCTGGAAAAGTTTTATAGGTATGTACGCGGGAGAACATGCCGCTGGTACAGAATTTGTAATAGGACCATTGTTTTTAACAACAGGTGTAAGTGCCTTCGATTTAATTATTGGATTATTAATAGGTAATTTACTAGCTGTTTTAAGTTGGCGTTTTTTAACTGCAGAAATAGCAGTTAAAAATAGATTGACCTTATATTTTCAATTAGAAAAAATTTGTGGAAGAAAGTTAGTGACAGGTTATAATTTGGCAAATGGTATTCTTTTTTGTTTTTTGGCAGGATCCATGATTACAGTTTCTGCAACTGCAGTGGGAATTCCCTTTAATATGCCCATGCCAAAATTAACAGATACGATGCCCAATGGAATGACTTGGATTGTTATTGTATTACTAATAGGGGCAGTGATTTCAATTATAGCAGCTCGAGGGTATGATACGGTTACTAAAGCAGCAAATTGGATGTCTCCATTTATTGTTCTCGCTTTTTTAGCTTGCGGAATAGTCGCTTTAAATCAATTGGGAGTTGGTAGTTTTTCTGATTTTTGGAATATTTGGGGAGAAGGATCAGAACCTTTTACTGGACAAACAAAATTTACGTTTTGGCATGTTGTAATTTGGTCCTGGTTTGCTAATGGAGCTATGCATATTGGAATGTCTGATTTAACAGTGTTTCGATTTGCAAAAGAAGCCAAGGCAGGTTGGGCAACCGCAGCAGGTGTTTATGTCGGTCATTATATGGCATGGATTGCCGCAGCTTTAATGTATGCAGTATATTTACAATCACCCGAAGCACAAGTACTTTTAAGTAATGGAGATGCCCCTTCTGTTGCACCTGGACCTATGGCATATAATGCTATTGGGGTATTTGGAATAATTGCAGTAGTATTAGCAGGTTGGACGACCGCAAACCCAACAATTTATAGAGCAGGATTAGCTTTTCAGGCAATTTTTCCAAAATTATCTACTGCAAAAGTAACTGTCATAGCTGGAGCGATTGCTACAATTGCCGGATTGTTTCCTGCATTTGCAATGAAATTATTAGATTTTGTTGCTATATATGGATTCGTTTTAGCTCCATTTGGGGCAGTGATTGTTTTTGAGCATTTCTTTTCTGAAAAAGCAGGAATTATACTTAATTATGCCGAAGTAGCAAACCTTTCATTTAATAAGTCGGTATTTTGGGCTTGGGCCATTAGTTTCGGATTATTTTATTTTATATCTATTCAATTTAATGTGTTCTTATCCTTTGTGACACTTCCAGCTTGGTTGTTGTGTGGTGTCTTGTTTTTGGTTTTTAGTAAATATTTTCAGAAGAAACGGTTGAGATAGTATTCATTTAATAGTTCGGGGATAATAATATTAAGCTTTGATGTAAATATTTAGAATTTAAAATTCTAAGAGGAGTTGTAAAAGTACTAGCAGATGTTTTTTTGATTGAAATAGAGAGATTCTGTGTGTTTGTCGATGTAAGTGATTAAAAGTTCTGTTTAAGATAGTGCATATAAAAAGATGATTACGTAACTAAATACAGATGTTTTAGGGAGAGAATTAATATAAGAGAATAATGAAGGATTAGAAAAGGATATTTTAAAAGAACTAAATAGAGATCCATATTATTTAAATGGTTTTAAAAGCGACTCTAACCTTAAACATGTTCAAATTTTAAATATTCACCTTTAAGTCTTTATACGGATTATGTAATCTAAGAACGGTTTGTTTTATCATATTAAAAAATGCAGGTGTTCCCCCTAATTGCGGAGGGGAACTCCATAGCTAACTAAAGAAGATACTAAAATAAACTTGATGGTTTAGGTGGATGGAATGAATGGAATGGTAATTATTTTGTAATAGCCAATGGTGATGTAATACCTAATAAGGAGGATGCAAAAAATGCTTCCGAGGTTATAGGATTCTAAAGTGTTGGTGTAGTAGGGTACTTATACTATTTTATTTGCGGTAGATGAAACGATGGACGTTTCAAGTGATAAGGTTACCACGGAAAATGAAAGTCACTTTGAAATTTAGTCTGATCAATTAACACTTGCTGAATAATATTATTGTTATTACTGAAAAATATTGGCCCGAGATAAACATGTTTTAGGTTTCATTTTTATATGTTAATTTAAGGTGGAAGTTTAAGACGGAATGGCACTAAAATGGATTAAATAGAAAAGTTTGGTTTAAATGTTCTAAATAAGGTTAGAAGTAGAGGATTTAGGTGTTTTTCTGAAAAATTTAACTTTTTGATGATTAGAAATTAAGTACTTATAATAAGCTGCCTTTAGTTTTTAGCTTAATCCTAGCGTGAAAAACAATATATAAATTAATTTGGGTATACTTTTTTTGGAAAGCATGCTTTTAAATAATTTATCTAAGCTTATGGATTATACTGTTTAGGTACAAATAATGAATATATCTAAATTTTTATAAATTTTATCGGTGAATAAATCAGAAAATTAAGTTTTTTTTACATATTTCAAATAAGTGGTGTTTGTTTAGAAATAAATAACATATATTTGTGTAATCGATTACATTAAATTATATGACAATGACTAATTACAATTTTAGATATGCATCACATCCTCTGGATGCACAGAAATATTCTACCACGGAATTAAGAGATCATTTTTTAATTGAAAACCTTTTTCAAGAAGATAGCATTCAACTTACCTATTCAATGTATGATAGGTTTTTAGTTGGAGGGATTATGCCAACAACCAAGGCTTTAAAATTGGAAACTATACCCTACTTTAAATCTGAGAATTTTTTGGATCGTAGAGAATTAGGTATTGTGAATGTTGGAGACTTCGGAATTGTAACAGTGGATGGAGAAAGATACGAACTTGATAAAAAGGAAGCGTTATATGTTGGAAAAGAAAATGTAGATGTAATTTTTGAAAGCAAAGATGGCGGGCAGGCCTTGTTTTATATTAATTCTGCTCCTGCACATCAAAAATTCCCAACAAAAAAGGTTGGGAAAGAAGATGCCGAAATTATAGAACTGGGAGATGAAAAATTAGCCAACAAAAGAATTTTAAATAAACTTATAGTTAATAGTATAGTCGAAACTTGTCAACTTCAAATGGGTTTGACAGAATTGTTGCCTGGAAACGTTTGGAACACCATGCCTTCACATACACATAATAGACGTATGGAGGCTTACTTCTATTTCGATTTAGATGAGCGTCAAACTATAGCTCATTTTATGGGAGAACCAGAAAATACACGTCATATTTTCATGACAAATAAACAAGCCGTTCTTTCTCCTGAGTGGTCAATTCACTCAGGATCAGGAACTTCAAATTATGCCTTTATATGGGGTATGGCTGGAGAAAATTTAGATTATGGTGATATGGATGTTTGTCCACCAAACGAATTAAAATAAAATAAAATGAGCTTATTCAGTTTAGAAAATAAAACAGCGATTATTACGGGAGCTACGCATGGCTTAGGTATGGCAATGGCTGAAGCATTAGGAAAAGCCGGTGCAAAATTAGTAATTACTAATATTTTTAGTGAAGATTTAGAAAAAGCAATAGTACACTACAATTCTATTGGACTAGAGGCATCTGGTTATGTTTTTGATGTTACAGACGAAGATGTAGCAGCAGAAAAAGTTGCAGAAATTATCGAAAATGAAGGTCAGATTGACATTTTAGTAAACAATGCAGGAATCATTAATCGTGTTCCTGCGGAGGATATGAAGGTAGCAGATTTTAGGCGCGTAATAGACGTTGATTTGACTGGGCCATTTATAATGTCTCAATTGGTGGGTAGACATATGATTGCCAATAAAAGTGGTAAAATTATAAACATATGCTCTATGATGAGCGAATTAGGTAGAAACACAGTGTCTGCCTACGCATCTGCTAAAGGCGGATTAAAGATGCTAACTAAAAATTTAGCTACTGAATGGGCAAAGCACAATATTCAAGTCAACGGAATTGGGCCTGGTTATTTTGCTACTTCACAAACAGAGCCAATTCGAGTAGAAGGTCATCCGTTTAACGATTTTATAATTAGTCGAACACCTGCAGCAAGATGGGGGAATCCCGAAGATTTAGGTGGTACAGTCGTGTTTTTAGCATCTCAGGCTAGTGATTTTGTTAATGGACAAGTCGTTTATGTAGACGGAGGGATTTTAGCAACCATAGGAAAACCAGCAAACGAAGATTAAACTTAAATTATGAAAACATTTATTACAGATAATTTTCTTTTAGAAAATAAGTATGCCGAAGAGTTATATCATAACTATTCAAGTAAAATGCCGATAATCGATTACCATTGTCACTTACCTCCTAAAGACATAGTGAATAATACCGTTTTTGAAAACATCACTAAGGTTTGGATTAATGGCGATCACTACAAATGGAGAGCGATGAGAACTTTAGGAGTAGATGAAAAGTTTATAACAGGAAACAGTACTGATAAAGAAAAGTTTATGAATTGGGCCAATACGGTGCCATATACAATGCGAAATCCACTTTATCATTGGACTCACCTAGAACTATCAAGATATTTTGATATCAATGAATTATTAAATGAAAAGTCTGCAGAAGCCATTTATACAGAGGCATCTTCCAAATTAAATTCTGAGGCTTATAGCTGTAGAAATCTTCTGAATAAAATGAATGTAGAAGTGGTTTGTACCACAGAAGACCCTTTAGATAGTTTAGACTTACATGCAGAATATTTAAAGGATAAAACTGCAACGACTAAAATGAGTACGGCCTTTCGTCCAGACAAGGTTATATTAATTGGGGCAGATGATTTTAACTCGTATTTGGATAAATTAGCAATCGTTACAGGTGTTGAAATTAATTCTTACGATTCCTTATGCAATGCCTTAAGAAATAGAATTCAATATTTCCATGATCACTCCTGTCGCCTTTCGGACCACGGATTAAATCAAATTAATTTTGAAGACTTTACGGAAGCAGAAATTAAATCAATCTTCAATAAAAAGAGAAGTAACCAAACAATTACACTTAAGGAAATTAGACAATACGAAGGTGCAATTCTTTCCTTTTTAGCAGAAACTTATCATGAATTAGGTTGGGTACAACAATTTCACTTAGGTGCTTTAAGAAATAACAACCGTAGAATGTTAGCTCAATTAGGTCCAGATACTGGATGGGATTCTATTGGCGATTATTCTCAAGCAGAAAACTTATCTAAGTTTTTAAACGCTTTAGATACTAAAGATAAATTAACTAAGACTATAATCTACAACCTGAACCCTGCAGACAATGAAGTTATGGCTACCATGATTGGTAATTTTAATGATGGTTCTGTAAAAGGTAAAGTTCAATTTGGTTCTGGCTGGTGGTTTTTAGATCAAAAAGACGGGATGACAAAACAATTAAATGCACTTTCTAATATGGGATTAATTAGTTGTTTTGTTGGTATGTTAACGGATTCTAGAAGTTTTTTGTCATTTCCTAGACACGAGTATTTCAGAAGAATTGTATGTAATTTATTTGGACAAGAGATTGAAAAAGGTGAATTACCAAATGATATGGAATGGATTGGAAAAATCATAGAAGATATTAGCTATAATAACGCCAAAGAGTATTTTAAATTTTAATCACTGTTTATTTTAAATAATTATGAGTACAAAAGAATCAAAAAAACCAACCATGTATAGATGGACCATGTGCGGACTTCTATTCATGGCAACAACCATAAATTATTTAGACAGGCAAGTTCTTTCTTTAACCTGGAAGGATTTTATAGCTCCAGAATTTCATTGGACAAACAATGACTACGGTAATATAACCGCATTGTTTTCTATATTTTATGCTGTTTCTTTATTGTTTGCTGGTCGTTTCGTAGATTTTATGGATACCAAGAAAGGGTATCTTTGGTCGATAGGAATTTGGTCAGTAGGAGCTTGTTTACATGCTTTTGCAGGTATTGGAACTTCAGGCTATATAACAGGAGAATGGTTTGTAGGCTTTGAAGAAGCAAAAGAAATTATAGGAACTATTGGAGATACTGGTTTAGTTATGTCTGTAAGTGTAACTTTATTTGTGTTTGCACGTTTTGTTTTAGCTTTAGGAGAAGCAGGGAATTTTCCTGCAGCTATTAAAACTACGGCAGAATACTTTCCTAAGAAAGATAGAGCTTTTTCTACAAGTATCTTTAACGCTGGAGCCACTGTTGGGGCATTAGCAGCACCAATTACTATTCCTTTTGTCGCAGAAGCTTACGGTTGGGAGATGGCCTTTATTATTATTGGAGCTCTAGGTTTTATTTGGATGGGATTCTGGGTATTTATGTATCAAAAACCTGAAATACATCCTAAGGTAAATGCAGCCGAATTAGAATACATCCAACAAGATGATATTGCAGACAGTAAATTAGAAGGTTATGTTCCTGAAAGCTCTAAAAAGGTGTCTATACTAGAATGTTTTAAGTATAAGCAAACGTGGGCTTTTGTTTTCGGTAAATTCATGACAGATGGTGTTTGGTGGTTTTTCTTGTTCTGGACACCTGCATATTTAAGCTCGGTGTACGGTATGGATTCAACAGAAGCAGCTTTTCCATTATTTATACTTTATAGTATTACATTATTATCTATTATCGGCGGTTGGTTACCCACCTATTTTGTAGATAAAAAAGGAATGAATCCATATGAAGGAAGAATGAGAGCGATGTTAATATTTGCATTTTTCCCCCTGTTAGCTTTAATTGCTCAACCCTTAGGGCATTATACGTATTGGATTCCCGTAATTATTATTGGTATTGCCGGTGCAGCTCATCAAGCTTGGTCTGCAAATATCTTTACTACAGTAGGGGATATGTTTCCTAAAAAAGCTATTGCTACAGTAACAGGAATTGGTGGTTTAGCTGGAGGATTGGGATCAACAGTTATTAATAAAGGATCTGGAGTTTTGTTTGATTTCAGTGAAAGCACAAATATGGCATTTATGGGATTCAAGGGGATTGAAGCAGGGTATTTTATTATTTTTTCAATATGTGCTGTATGTTATTTAATAGGTTGGATTGTTATGAAAACATTAGTTCCTAAATATCGTCCAATAGTAGGTTTATAAAATATAGTCACTTAATCAATTATCAAAATTAATATGTCAACAGTAGAAAAACTAAATAGAAAAAAGATAGGTTTAGAAACTAAACTTCCTATAAAAGTCGTGCAATTTGGAGAAGGCAATTTTCTACGCGCCTTTGTAGATTATGCATTTCAAGAATTAAATAAAAAAGCAAATTTTAATGCAGGTGTTGCTGTAGTACAACCTATAGATCGAGGATTGGTTTCAATGTTAAACGATCAAGACGGATTGTATACACTTTTTATGAAAGGTATTAAGAATGGCCAAGAAACGCAAGAGCACGAATTAATTACTAATTTAGTAAAGTCTATAGATCCGTATAAAAGTTTTAAGGACTATTTAGAGCTTTCAAAGGAGGAGGAGTTAGAATTTATTATATCCAACACAACAGAAGCCGGAATTGCTTACGTAGAGTCAGATACTATGGGGATGCAACCTCCAAGTAGTTTTCCTGCGAAACTTACTGTACTATTATATGAGAGATTTAAATATTTTAATGGCGATGCTTCAAAAGGATTAACAATTATTCCTTGTGAGCTTATTAATCATAACTCAGAAACTTTAAAAGAAATCATTTTAAAATATATCGATCTTTGGAATTTAGAAAATGATTTTAAATCTTGGTTATTGGATCATTCTACATTTCATAGTACATTGGTAGATCGAATAGTACCGGGATATCCTAAAGATGAAATTGAAGACTATAACAAGCAACTGGATTATAAAGATAATTTAATTGTTTCCTCAGAAACATTCTTTTTATGGGTTATTCAAGGGGATGATAAATTAAAACAAAAATTACCTTTTGATAAGACCGATTTAAATGTCCTTATCGTAGATAATATGCAACCTTATAGAACACGAAAAGTGAAAATTCTGAATGGAGCACATACTGCTATGGTACCATTTTGTTTATTGTCTGGAAAAGAAACTGTAAAAGAATCTGTAGATGATAGTTTTACAGGGAAGTTTATTAAAGATACTGTATTTAATGAAATCGTTCCTACATTAGATATGGATAAGGAGGAATTAAGACAATTTGGAGAAGATGTATTCGACCGTTTCAGAAATCCATTCGTTAAACACATGCTATCTAGTATCGCTTTAAATTCTATTTCGAAATTTAAGGTACGTGTTTTACCAAGTTTGTTGGATTATATTAAAATTAACCATAAACTACCTATCCACTTAATGTTCTCTTTTGCTAGTTTAATTCGTTTCTATAAAGGAACTTGGAATGGAAATGCGCTTCCAATTAATGACGATGCAGATATTGTAAATACTTTTAAAGAGGCTTGGGCATTAAATGATTACCAGAAGACAGCAGATGCAATTTTATCTAATACTTCGTTTTGGGGTGAAGATTTAACTCAAATAAAAAACTTTTCAGAAGCAATAGTAGCGGCTCTTAAGGAAATAGACGAAAACGGTACTGAAGTTGGATTTAGTAATTTTAGTAAACAATTTTAATTTATTTTAAAAGGTAATCCCATGCAAAACAAGATAATAAAAGTACATGCAGATGATAATGTTGGAGTGGCACTTACTAACATTGCAGCTGGAGAAAAAATAACTTTAGACAGTATAGAGTACACGGCAATTAAAGACACCAAAGCCAAACATAAAATTGCTTTAAAACATTTTAATGTAGGCGACGAAATTTTAATGTACGGGGTATTAGTTGGAAAGGCTTCTCTTAATATTGAAAAAGGGGAAGTGCTTACTACAGAAAATGTAAAACATCAAAGTGCTAAAGTTTCTGGGAAAACAGAGTCTATTGGATGGAATCCTCCAAATGTAGATAAGTGGCGAGATAAAACTTTTATGGGGTATCATAGAGAAGATGGACAGGTAGGTACAGCAAATGTATGGTTGTTTTTTCCTCTAGTGTTTTGTGAAAATAGAAATATTGAAGTTTTAAAGGATGTATTCGAAAATGAATTGCTTCATAAAAACATAAACAAACATCGCTTATTATTAAGATCACTAGTTAGTGATTCTGGAGAGGAAGTCGAAGATGAGATAGAAGATACTAGAGTCTTTAAAAATATCGATGTCAAATTTATAACGCATCAAGGTGGATGTGGTGGAATTCGTCAAGATTCAGAACTTTTAGCAAAACTACTTGCGGGATATGTAAATAACCCGAATGTGGCTGGTGCAACAGTATTGAGCTTAGGCTGTCAGAATTTACAAATTCAAATTTTTAAAGATGCATTAGAGGCTATAAACCCTGTTCATAAAAAGCCCATTGTAATTTATGAACAGCAAAAGTCGGGTACCGTAGATGATATGCTAAAGGGCATTATTAAAGATTCTTACGAAGGCATCAAGAAAGCCAATAACATAGAACGAAAACCGGCATCTATTTCAAAATTAAAAATCGGATTAGAATGCGGTGGCTCAGATGGATTTTCAGGAATTTCTGCCAATCCAACATTAGGTCGAGTTTCGGATATTATGGCTGCTGTTGGTGGTACAGCAATTTTATCTGAGTTCCCTGAATTATGTGGAGTAGAACAAGAAATTGTAAACCGTTGCGTAAACGACGACGATGGGAAAAAGTTTTTGGCATTAATGAAAGCTTACGAAAAATCGGTAGTAGATGCGGGGTCTGGGTTCGATATGAATCCGTCTCCTGGTAACATAAAAGATGGTCTAATTACAGATGCGATGAAATCTGCTGGAGCTGCTAAAAAAGGTGGGTCATCACCAGTTGTAGATGTTTTAGATTATGGAGAATATGTTAACAAACCGGGTTTAAATTTATTGTGTACTCCTGGAAATGATGTGGAAAGTACGACGGCTATGGCAGGTTCTGGTGCAAATGTTATTTTATTTACAACGGGTCTAGGAACACCAACAGGAAATCCAATAACCCCTGTAATTAAAGTCGCTTCTAACTCGGAATTGGCTGAACGTATGCCTGATATCATAGATATAGATACTGGGGCTGTTATTCGAGGAGAAAAAGGTATTGAAGCCATGGGAGACACCATGATGGAGTATATTATAAAAATTGCAAGTGGTGAAATTCAATCGAAAGCAACAGCTTTAAATCAGAGTGATTTTATCCCTTGGAAACGTGGAGTATCACTATAATATTTTCCAAGGTAAGCGTGCAATGCAATAGAAAATGAAAAATATAATACAATATTAATTATCAGTATTAATCGTAAATCTATAAGTACTCAATTTTATTGAATGTGGAATTTCAGTATTTCATTTTAACTAAATCGTATGAAGAGAGGTTATAAGGGAATAAGGGTTATAATTTTTTTATGACGAACCAATAATAAAATTACAATTATTTAAATTATGTGGAATTTATTAAAATATTCAACAATCAATAAGATTTTATTAATACTAGTATTATTGGTCTCTTCCTGTAGTAGTGACAGTGATTCTGATGATGTACCAGATACCATTTTAGTGCAATCTATTCTTATTTTAGGAGAAGATATTACAGATGGCACTAGTTCCCAATTTACTGCTAGTATAACTCCCGTAGATGCAACAAATAGCGATGTAATTTGGACGGTGTCAGACGAAGAAGTGGCGTCTATATCAAATAACGGCTTACTAACCGCTGTAGATAATGGTTCGGTTGTGGTCACTGCAACAGCAGTAGATGGCTCGGGTATTTTTGTGTCAAAAACAGTTCAAGTTTCGGGAGTCGATGACAATGTAGATGGTATTATTGTACAAAGTTCCGAAGAAATACTTTTAGCATTAATAAATGCAAAGGCAGGAGATGCAATTTATATTAGGGGAGGTGTTTATAATTTTTCTAAAACTATTTCTATAGAAGCAGAAGGTACAGAAACCGATAGTATTTTTTTATTAGCATACCCTACAGACTCCGAAAGACCTGAATTTAATTTTTCTGCAATGTCCGAAAATTCATCTAATAGAGGAATTCAAGTAGAAGGGAGCTATTGGCATATTAAAGGTATAGATGTTTATGGGGCAGGTGATAATGGAATGTATATTACAGGAGACCGCAACACTATAGAGTTTTGTACGTTTAGTGAAAATTCCGATTCTGGACTTCAAATATCTGGTGGTGGAAGTAATAATTTAATCCTGAATTGTGATTCTTTTAATAATGCAGATTCTGGATTAGAAGATGCAGATGGTTTTGCGTGTAAGTTAGATGCCGGTACCGGTAATAAATTTGTAGGTTGTAGAGCTTGGCAAAACCTTGACGACGGTTGGGATGGTTACTTAAGAAATAATGATAATATTACTACTTACTACGAAAATTGTTGGGCATTTAAAAACGGATATCTAAAAGATGGAAGTGCAGGAGAGGGTGACGGAAACGGATTTAAAACAGGAGGTAGTGACAGTAAAGATTTAAAGCATAATGCTATTTTTAATAATTGTCTTGCAGTTGGTAATCTAGAAAAAGGGTTCGACCATAATAGTAATCGAGGTGAAGTTGAAATTTATAACTCGGCTGGTTACTCTAATGGAAGAAATAATTTCAACTTTAATAATGGTAATAACGTCAGTAAACTAACGGTTAAGAATTCAGTATCCTATGTTACAGGACGTGAATCTGATAAGTTCAATGGTCAAGCTACAGATATTACTAATAACTCATGGCAAAATGGGATTCAGGTAGATAATACGGATTTTACTAGCTTAGATATGGATCAACTTAGTAATTCTAGAAAAGCAGATGGTAGTTTGCCAGACATTACTTTTATGCACCTTAATGCGGAAAGTGATTTAATTGATGCAGGAGTAAACGTTGGATTAGAATTTAATGGATCGGCTCCAGATTTAGGTGCTTTTGAGTTTGAATAATTAACAAAGTTTATAACTAATTTATTTAAAGATTTAAGCATTGTGTATCTCCTTTAATCGTTTTAAAGTAAATGAAGTGTATTAAATTAAAAATTGGTCTAAGTTTAGTAAGCCTGTTACTTTCTATTTCAACTTGGTCTCAAGAGGATGAGGCGACTGAAATACTCAATGATGTCATAGATTGGCAAGTTTCAAAATTGATGACTACGGCATCAGAACACGTTAAAATATCAGGACATCCTAAATTAATAGATTCTCCATATGGTCAGGCGGTTTATTTTGATGGTATAGATTCAGCCTTGTTTTATGATAAGGCAGTTCTAAAGAATGCATCTTCATTTACTGTTGAAATGATTTTTAATCCTGACAAGACAGGAGAATTTGAACAACGTGTCCTGCATATAGGAGAAGTTTCAGGAGATAGAATGTTATTAGAAATTCGAGCATTAGATGAAGAGTGGTATTTTGATGGTTTTGTAAAGTCGGGATCACACAAACGAGCTTTAATAGACGAAACCTTAACACATCCTTTCGGTAATTGGTATCATGTTGCTTTTGTAGTAACACCAAATACATTAACAACATTTGTTAATGGAAAACAAGAATTAACAGAAGCTTTCACTTTTAAACCTATACAAACGGGACGGACGTCCATCGGGGTACGTTTAAACGAACGTTCTTGGTTTAAAGGTTCGATATATAGAATTAAAATTACGCCAACCATAATTACACCAAACCAATTTATAACGTATAAATAAACTTAAAACTATAAATTAAATACGCATGAAAATTAAATTATTTACAATTTGTTTGGCCGTAACAGCATTAGTAGCTACCAGTTGTAAGCAAACTGAAAAGTCGAATGCACAAGACACAAAGGTGGCTACAAGAAACTCTGATGTTTATGAAAATATTGAATTTGAAATGAATTTAATTCCCGAACCCAATATTCCAAACAACACCGTAAACATTAAAGATTTCGGTGCTGTAAACGATGGAGAAACTTTAAACTCTAAAGCTTTTGAGGAAGCAATTAATGCGGTTTCAGAAAAGGGAGGAGGAACTGTTATTATTCCTGCAGGAATTTGGTTAACAGGTCCAATTATATTGAAAAGCAATTTAGAATTACGTGCAGAACGCGGAGCAGTTATTAAGTTTTCTACAAACCGAGATTTGTATCCAATAATAGAAACAAGTTTTGAAGGTTTAGACACTTACCGTTGTATTTCACCTATCTATGGTAAAAATGTGGAGGATATTGCTTTTACTGGGCCAGGTGTATGGGATGGTTCTGGTGAAGCTTGGCGTTTAGTTAAGAAAAGTAAATTAACAGCTTCTCATTGGAAAAAATTAGTGGCGTCTGGAGGTGTTTTAAACGATAAAAAAGATGTTTGGTACCCTACAGAGAATTATAAAAAAGGAGCTCAAAATGCCGACCAAAATGTTCGTCATGACTTAAAAACTAAAGAAGATTTTGAAGGTATTCGTGATTTTTTACGTCCTGTTTTAGTAAGTATACAAAATAGTAAACGTGTGATGTTCGACGGTCCAGTGTTTCAAAACTCCCCTGCTTGGAACATTCACCCAATCATGGTTGAAGATTTAATTTTTAGAAATGTTACGGTTAGAAACCCTTGGTTTTCGCAAAATGGTGATGGTTTAGATGTGGAGTCTTGTAAGAACGTGATTATTGAAAACTCTAATTTTGATGTAGGCGACGATGCCATTTGTATTAAATCGGGCAAAGATGAAGATGGAAGAAATCGCGGAATTGCTTGCGAAAACATTATTATAAGAAATAATATAGTGTATCATGGCCACGGAGGTGTTGTGGTTGGTAGTGAAATGTCTGGAGGTGTAAAAAATATGCATGTCTCCAATTGTACATTTATGGGAACCGATGTTGGTTTGCGTTTTAAAAGTACACGTGGTAGAGGAGGTGTTGTAGAAGATATTTATATTTCTAATATTAACATGGTAGATATTCCTACAAACGCTATCTCTTTCAACTTGTACTACGGTGGAAAATCTGTAGCAGAGATGATGGCTGATGGTGGTATGGTGAATAATTCTGATAAATTACCTGTAACTGAAGAGACACCTCAGTTTAAAAACATATCAATTCGTGATGTTGTTATTAATGGAGCTCATCAAGCTGTGTTTTTACAAGGCCTTCCAGAAATGAATCTAGAAAATATTGAAATAAGTAATTTAACAATAAATAAAGCTAAAAACGGATTTGCTATTATTGATGCAAACAATGTGAAAATAGATAATGTAAAAATGGAAGTTAATAATAAAAATGTAATTAATATCCTTAACACAAAAAACGTGACAATCTCTAATATCGATTTTAATTCTACTGAAACTGATGCGATTCAGATTGGTGGTTCAGAAAGTGAAAATATAGAACTAAAATCGTCGGATAATACAGATTTATCTAAACGAACAACAATTGGTAAACAAGTTAAAGAAGGAAGTGTGAAACTGTAGAATTTCTCTTTTTTCTATTCTAAAACTCGATAATATATAAAGCGTATGTTATCGAGTTTTTTATTTAAACCTCATAAAATATTTTAAAATGAAAATAATAAAAAGTCACATTTTACTAAGTTTTATCTTTATTTTTACTATGTATTCATCTATAGTAGAAGCACAGCAATTGGATACTAAAGTTGAAATACTTGCTAGAATTCAAGCCCCTACATTTCCAGAACGCACCTTTTCTGTCTTAGATTTTGGTGCCAGTCCAGATTCAGGAAGAGATTCCAAACCTGCTTTCGATAGAGCTATTTTAGCCTGTAAGGCAGCAGGAGGCGGACATGTAATAGTTCCTAAAGGTGACTATTTTTTAGAAGGCCCTCTACATTTGGAGAGCAATCTTAATTTGGTTTTAAAAGCAGGCTCAACGCTTCGTTTTAGCTCTAATCCAAATTCGTATCCTAATGTACTAACAAGTTGGGAAGGCACAATTATTTATAATTATAGTCCATTTATTTATGCATATCAAAAAGAAAACATAGCGATTACGGGAAGTGGTACAATAGATGGTGAATCGGCCAAAACCTTTGCAAAATGGCACGGAAAACAAAAAACCGATCAGTTGTTAACTAGAGAAATGAATCATAAAGGAATCCCTTTCTCTGATCGTCAATTTGGTAAAGGTCATTTTTTAAGACCCCAACTTATTCAATTTTTCGAATGTAAAAATATTTTAATGGAAGATGTTCATATTGAAGATTCTCCGTTTTGGTGTGTTCATTTATTAAAGTGCGAAAATGCCACTTTAAGAGGATTAAGTTACGATGCACAAAACAAAAATAACGATGGTATAGATCCTGAATATTCAAAAGATATTTTAATAGAAAATATAACATTTAATAATAACGACGATAATGTTGCAATAAAAGCAGGTCGTGATCATGAAGGGCGTGCAATGAAAATGCCAACCGAAAACATAATAATAAGAAATTGTCATTTTAAAGGCCTACACGCTGTCGTTATAGGTAGTGAAATGTCGTCAAACGTAAGAAATATTTTTGTTGAAAATTCTGATTATACGGGTTATGTTAAACGCGGAGTATATATAAAATCAAATCCAGATCGAGGCGGTCAAATTTCCGATGTTTTTGTAAACAATGTTGAATTCGGAAACGTTTTAGATTGTTTTATGATTACATCAAATTATCATAATGAAGGTGCAGGGTTTCCAACGCGTATAAAAAATATTAATCTAAATAATTTGAAGTGTAAAAGGGCGGAAAATTATGGGGTTTATATAAAGGGACATCCTTTAAAAAAGGTACAAGATATAAATATTAAAAATATGACTGTAGATGAAGTTGGTCGCGATGTTTTTGTCGATTTTGCGGATGATATTAGTTTTAAAAACCTTGAGATTAACGGGAAGGTAGTGAAAGCAAATCTAGAAAAGTTAAAAGAAAATCCATCTACAGAATACGATTATTAATAGATTTTAATCCTCAAATCGAGGTCATAATTAGGGTGAAATATTTTAGTAAAGATAGGATTTGTTAAAACGAAAAGTATTTCAAAAAAACGAACTTGTCGGTAAAAAGCAATAAAAGCACCTAAATATGAAGCCATATACTTGCCAAAAAAAAACTAAGCTTTTATATAATATAGAAGCTTAGTTTAAATTATTAAAAGATCGTTTTTCTTAATTTGAAAAGCAATTTATTTAAGTGTCAATATACTATTTGCATATACTTCGATGTTCGAATAGTTAGAATCCAGGGTGTTCAAATTTCCATCTTCAACATTCGGATTTAATTTATGTTTCGATTCCCATACATCTGGAATTCCATCTTGATCGGTATCTTTTAGTGGTTTATTAGATTTTAATATAGGCCATCCATCTACATAATCTTGGGAGTTTATAATACCCTTATTGTAATCTGCTTGACCAGTTATAGTATTCTTTACCACTCTTAAATCTACAGCATCTCGAAAGGTATTTAAACCAGCTTGCTTTAAAACCTGATTAAAAGCCTCTTGCGCAGAGGTTGTATTTACATTGTCATTTATAGGAATCATACTATTCAATTTGGTTAGCTCAGGGTTTTCACATTGTACACCACCATCCCAATTGTTTTCTGTTATATCTTTGAAATTATCTACATAATTATGGTTGACATAAAATTTACCATAAGGTTTAGAAGGACTTACTATTCTGTTTAATTTAGATGATGTTGTTGCTGGGCCAGCTTTAAAATAGTTGTTTACAATATTATAGGTTCCTGATTCACCACCATAAATACTGTTTTCACCCCAATTGTAAATGACATTATTTCTAAAATCTACAAATTCATTTTCAGAATTTTTAGTAGTATTAGAGCCACTAAATCGAGGATTTCTACTGTTGTTACTAGTTATAAGGTTATGGTGGAAAGATGCATTAATACCTCCCCAGATTCCGCCGTATCCATGTGCTCCTTTATGGTGAACAGATCTGTTTAATGCTTCGGATATAATACACCATTGTAGGGTGAAATTTTTATTGTTATAAAACGATGCGTTTTCATCAGTTCCCCAGCTAATAGAACAATGATCTATAATAACATTATAAGTGTTTCTACACCCTAGAGCATCACCTTCTATTTTGTTGATGTCTCCCATTCTAAATCGTAAATAACGAATGATTACATTATCTGATTTTATAGTTACTGGATAGCCTTTTAAAGTAATCCCATCACCAGGTGCTGTTTGTCCTAGTATGGTTAAATCACCGTTGTTAATATCCAAGTGTCGTTCAAGTGCTATGGTTCCAGAAACTTCAAAAACTATTATTCTAGGCCCACTTTTTAGAATCCCTTTCCTTAAACTCCCTTCGCCTTGATCGTTTAAATTGGTTACTTTATAAATTAGGCCACCCCGTCCACCGGTTGTATACTTACCGAAACCTTCAGCAGTAGGGAATGCGAGTTCTTGTGCATTTAAGTGGTTAAAAAGAATAATTGAAATAATAAGTAATATGTGTTTATGATGTGTCATATATCTGTTTTTATGATCCTTTTTAAGCACAAAGAGGTATATTAAATTAATATACCTCTTTGTAAAAATGAAATCAATTAGTAAATGTTATTGTAACCAACGTGGATCACCGATATTTTTATCGATTAATGTTTGCGTTGTTACTTTAAAGTTTCCGCTTGCTGCATCTTCAAATCCAGGATCTAAAGTTTCATATGTATTAGTATTGTCGTATCGTGCTACTGATTCATCATAAAGTGTAGGAGCGTTAAAGTAATTATTATTGTCGAAAGTTATAGTTTCATCTGTAGCCGAATTATCGGAGTAGCCTTCTACTGCGGTATCTGTAATTAAATTATTTCGTGAAGTAATATCGTTTGATACAAATCTCACATAAAAAATTCTATTGCTAGATGTATTACTTATACCATATAGTGTGCAATTTTCTAGAAGGATATTACAGGTTTTCCCTGTGTTATTAGAATTTCCAGCAGCATCGATTCTTAAAAAATCTCTACTAGTCGCACAGTTGTTAAACGTACTGTTAGTTATACTTATGTTTAAAACATCTGAGTTTCTAAAATCTATAAAGTCTCCACCACTTGTAATTACATTTGTCACTATACAATCGTCTATAATTAAGTTGTTTAATATGGCGCCTGTTTCATTTCCAGCAACAAAAGAACGGTTATAGGTATGAATATTACATCCTTTAATTTGAAGAGATTCAAAATTTCCTACATCACTATACCTAACGACATCTGTTAATTCTGTGCCAACATCTCCCGTTAAATCTAAATCAATTAAACTGATATCTGTTGCTCCCGTAACTACTGAAAAACTAACCTTTAGCTTAGGTTTGTCGAAGCTTTTTAGGCCTTGAATAGTAATTGGTTTATCAATTTCTATAGTTCCAATTTGTGCGGTATAATCTCCATCTAAAATAATTATTGCGCCTGCATCTGCATCGGCGATCACTTGAAATAAATCTTCTTCTGGAGTTACTAAAATACCATCGCCTAAATCTATTCCAGTAGTAAATGTTATGTTACCTCTAACTACAGTATTATCTAAAAGTTGAGCTGTATATTCTGTTTCACTATCTAGGTTCGAAATCACTGCTATCCCATCTGTAATTTCTTGAGCAGTTAATTCGTGTGCGATATTTCCTGGTTGTAAAACAATTTTAGTAACCGCACTATTTGGTACCCATCTAAGCATGACTTCGGTAGCTAGTACATCTCCATCTTCTTGAGCTAAGAATAATTGTTGTGTTAATGTTCTTGCTGTAGTTACTGCATAGGTAGATTCGTCTAGTCCTCGGTTGCTAATAGCCTTTACTCTTATGCTATACAGTGTTTCTCCTTCAAGAGGAAGTGTGTAAGGTACCTGATTTGGAGCAACCTCAGTTGTACTTACGATATTATCAAAGAGTAGAGAATCTTTACTTGCCTCTACGACATAATATTCAATGATTTCTTCTTCTGTTGTCCAATTAAGTTCTACATTAGTTTGGTTTCTTATTATACTTGAAAGTTCAACAGGAGCGAACTCTCTGCTTATATCTAGCTCTTCAATTAGATCTTCATGAGGGGTACAACTTGCAAAAGCAACAAGTAAAGTAGCGAAGACTAAAACCGAATTATATATATATTTTGTATTCATAATTTATAGTTTCTTAGTTTATTAAATTCTAGTATCCATAATCGTTAACTAATAGACCATTACTACCGTCAATAAAGACTTGCCAAATTGGCCATAATTGTCGGTTATCTGGGTCTAAACCTGGTTTGAAAATAAAATCAATATCTGCTTCTTCAATAACATCCCAAGATTTTGCAGAGTATTCTGGTCCAGGGTTTTGATCTTCACCGCGTTCTAAGCCATAAATATCTAAAGTTTCTCCGTCTTCTTGGTATTTGTAATATAGAGTTGTTGGAACATCTGCATATTCTCCAGTACGGTTACTAAGGTTTGTCATTTTCTCTTTGGCTTCAGCTAAGTTTTCACCTAGTAAATTCCAACGAATTAATTGTTGTTTTCGTTCCATCTCTCCCGTAAACTCGAATTTATTTTCTTTAATTATAGCATCTAACATTCCACTTTTGCTAGTTAAGTTACTTACATAATTATCTACTTTTTCTGCGTGGACTGCACTTGGGAACGCTCTCATTCTAATTTCTTTGAGGTATGGGGCAGCAGCTGTAGGACCTTTTAATTCATTAGAAGCTTCCGCCGCAATGAGCAGGACTTCTGCATAACGCATATAGATTTTGTTCACACCATCATCGTTTGTAGAGGTTACTATTCTGTCCATCCACTCGTAACGGTATTTACCAAAGTACCAAGAATCTATATTTGTTAATTCTTGTTGTGCAAATCCGTCTATAGGATTACCATATTCATAAGGTACACAGGTAACATCTCTACGTGTATCATCTTTATCGTAATCATAGAACACAGTTGCTAATGGTCCTGCAGAACCTCCTCTAGGTTGCTCAGTGTGTTGATCTGCCCCACGGTGTCTTACCGCAAAAGAAAATAATACGCGACCACGACCTGCGGCAAATGGAATTTCCCATAAAGATTCTACTCCTGCAGTAAGTTTTTCCTGATTATAACTTCTCCAGAAACCTTCAAACGAAGGGTTTAAATGTGCTTTACCGCTAGCAATAACATCTTCTGCTTCATTTAAAGCCAAAGTATACATATCTTGAACCGATAATTCTGGATCGTTACTTCTTCTTACTCCATCAGGGTATTGTTGGAATCCAGCTGCAACCATTGCTATTCTTGCTCGTAGAGATTTTACAAATGCTTTATTTATACGCTCAACAGAAGATGTATATGCACTTTCATTTGGCCAAGCCACTAAATCTGTTGCATCTCCAAGGTCTGAAAGGATTTGTTTGTAAATAATATCTCTATTGGATTTTGGTAAATAGATTGTTTCACTAGTTATAGGTTCAAATCTTGCAGGAACATCTCCCCAAGTTTTTACTAAATCGGCATAGTATACTGCTCTTAGTGTTAAAGCTTCTCCTAATAGTTGTCCAAGATCAGATCCTGGTTCTGGATTTCCGTAAGTTCTTAATCCTCTAATACAAATATTTGCGCGTTCAATACCTTGATACATCATTGCCCACACATTTCTATCTCTATTCATGTCTGAATTCGTAGGTGTAGCGTCGTAATGAAACAGTCCACTTCTGGAACTAGTAGAAGAAGAGCTATAGTTGTATTCTGTATCTGTGTTAAATCCATAGTATGGAATAAAACGACCTCTATATGAGTCAGTTTGTCCCATGGGTTCTAAGATTCCATCTATGGCTCCTTTGGCAAGGTCGGGATTCGAAAATATTACCGATTCGTCTAATGATGATTCAGCTTCTGTATCTAGAAAATCTCCATCATTCTGACAGGACGTAAACAAACAATTCACTGCTATAAATAGTCCTAAAATTATTATTCTTTTTTCCATCTTTAAAAAAATGTGTTGTTAAAAATTAAGGTTTAAACCTAAAACTACTTGTCTACTTCTTGGGTACGGAGAATAATCTACTCCTGGAGTTAAAGGTGTTTGTCTTCTTGTAGATACTTCAGGATCTAAGCCTGAATAATTAGTCAAGATAAATAAATTTGATCCTGTTGCATAGAATCTTAATTTTGTAATACCTGTTTTTTCCATAAGATGGTCTGGAATGGTGTAGCCCAAAGTTAAAGTGTTTAATCTTAGGTAAGAACCATCTTCTACAGCCCAGTCACTAAACACGTAATTTTGCATAAACGGAGACCACATAGTTGTGTTTTCATTCATTGCTTGAAGTTGTGCAGGGTCTGTAACTAGAGTTCCTGTTGTTGGGTCTAGGTTAGTCCATCGTTTACCGTCTTCCATTTGTGTACTTAAGTTTCGGTATTGTCCATTTTGATTAGATGTTGTGAATTCAATTTTATTTGCATTGTAAACGTCACTTCCTACACTAAAGTTAAAGTTAGCAGAAACATCAAATCCATATGCATAGCCATTTAATACAAAACCTCCTGTAAAATCAGGGTTGGCATCACCAATAATATCATTATCATTAATATCAACAATACCATCGTTATTAATATCTTTTAATTTCATGGTACCAGGTAATATTTCTCCAACAACTGCAGATGCGTCTGCGACATCGTCTAGTAAGGTATAAGAACCGGTCATTGCATCGTAATTAAAGTCTGAAACTTCATAACGTCCAGCATTCTGGTAACCATACATTAAACCAATTGGTTGTCCCACTTTAACAAAGTAGTCTACGCCGATCTGAGAAGACGCCCAGTTGGTATTCACACCAAAATCGTCCATGATGCCTAAAGAATTTACTTTATTTTTATTCATGGCGACATTAAAGTTAAAATTAAGACCGTACTTTTCTTTTTCTAAGGCAATAATATTAAGTGTGGCCTCTAAACCCGTATTTTGAATTTCCCCCATGTTACGGTATTGAGCTTCGTATCCAGTACCCGGCGTTGGAAATTTTATTAATAAATCTTGGGTTAAGTTTTTATAAGCCTCAAAAGATCCGCTTAATCTTCCGTTAAAGAACCCGAAATCCAATCCTAAATTTTGAGAGATTGTAGTTTCCCATTTTAATTCTGGATTAAATAATACACTTGAGGCCGACCAATAGTTGTCTACATCATTGATATAAGCTGTGTTTGAAGATTCAAAAGTTTGAACCATCTGTCCAGAAGGGATGTTGTTGTTACCTACCTCACCATAACTTACTCTAAACTTTAAGATATCTACCCAAGATGAATCTTCAAGGAAGGCTTCTTCTGATAATTTCCAAGCTAATGCTGCAGAAGGGAAATAACCCCAACGGTTATCACCTAAGAACTTACTAGATCCATCCATACGGTATGTTGCAGTTAAAAGGTAACGGTCTTTATAGTCGTAGTTAACACGTCCAAAAAATGATAATAATTTATCTTCTGGACTATAGTAGTTATCTACCGATAATGGCACTCCTTGAGTTGTTAAATTTTGAGTTGCTTGAAAATCGAAATCTGATGGAAATCCTTGAATTTCACTCGTCACTCGGTTGTCTTTAGAAATAATCATTTCTTGCCCGACTAATACTTTTATTCCATGATCTTCTCCTACGTATTTATTCATGTCGAAGTTTAAAGTGTTAGCATTTCTAAAACTTTCTCTTTTTCTGTCAGTGATTTTAATTGCTGGTTTCCCTTGGTTTTCTGCTGCAGGTCTGTTATTTGCATAATACGTAGATCGTCCATAGAACCGATAGTCTTGATCTAAAGTATTGTTTAAACCAATATCAGATTTAAAATCTAAATTGTCCAATATATGCCATGTAAAGCTACCTAGCATATTAAAGTTTTTTCTTAGTTGTGTTCTTTGATTGTCGTCAACAGCTACAAAAGGGTTTACTAAATAACTTGATATAGCTTCGTCTGTATTTGTTGTTGTTAACCCAGGAAGAGGGATAGGAGAATAGCCTACACTATGTCTTAGTCTAGCATCAGCGGAAGAGACTTCGTTTTGTTCGTTAGCCCCACCACCATTAATTTCGGTGTCTGCGTATCTCATGGTAAACGAGAGATCTACTTTGTCGCTTGCTTTACTTTTTAAAGCTAAGGCTAGGTTGTTTCTTTTAAAGTTAGAACCTATCATTATAGCTTTTTCATCATATAAAGCATAGTTGAAATTGAAGTTTATTTTATCGGTACCTCCTCTAACAGACAAGTCGCGACTTTCTACTTCACCAGTTTCACCATAAATTTGTCTTTGCCAATTATTACCCTTCATACCAACATATTGATCGTAATCTTGATACAATCCGAAATAGCGTTCGTAGTTTTTTGGTTCTCCGTCCATAAGTGCATACTCATATTGCCATTTTACAAAATCTTCTGGATCCAATACATCAATGGTATTAGCAATTTGCTTCATACCATAAAACGTATTAAAGTTTACAGAAATTTTACCTGGTTTTCCTCCTTTAGTAGTAATAATTACTACTCCATTTGCTCCTCTAGAACCATAAATAGCAGTAGAAGATGCATCTTTTAATACAGAAATGTTTTCAATATCGGTAGGAGAGACATCGTTCATACTATTCACAGGGAATCCGTCTACAATAATTAAGGGCGAACTATCTCCTGTTAAAGACCCTGCACCACGAACACGGATTGTCATTTCGGAGTCAGGAGACCCTTCGGAAGAAATAACTTGTACTCCAGCCATACGTCCAGTTAAACTTTCAGCTAGATTCGAAACGGGTTGCTTCCTCACATCTTCACCTCCTAAAGTTACCACAGAACCTGTTAGGTCCGATTTTTTAGCAGTACCATAACCAATAACAACAACTTCGTCCAATACCTCTTGGCTTGGCTGTAGTTCAATGTTGATGATTTTTCTACCAGAAATATTTACTTCTTGGGGAAGAAACCCTGTATAAGAAAACACTAAGGTGTTAGATGTGTTTTCAGTTTCAATAGAAAAGTTACCATCAAAATCCGTAGTGGTTCCTTTGGTTGTTCCTTTTAGTAAAATTGTAGCCCCTATTAGAGGGCCTCCAAGTTCTCCATCTGTAACTGTACCATTTACAGTTATTGATTGAGCTTGTAAAAGTGTTGTGGTTAATACTAGTATTGCTACCAGAATTAACGATCTAGATTTTTCCAAAGAACTTTTCTTGGTGTATCTTCTTGCAACACGGAAGAATAAAAATTCAATTGACTTGTTTCGCATAGAAATAATTAGTTAGAATGATAGTTAATATTTGTTTGTAATCGATTGCACAAATATATGACGCGTATTTATAAATACATAATTTTTTGTTAAAAATATCTTATTGTTATTAATTAATAGCCTGTAATATAGAATTATAATAAAAATGACTAATTAATGAGACTTATGATTGATTTTATTTGGATGTAATATATTCTTAATATACATAATTATAATTGCGTAATTATTGGTAAATATTACTATAATGTGTAAATAATTTAAATAATTATTAGGTTTTGAAAATGTTTGCGTTAATTTAGTAATCGATTACATTAATTATTAACATTTTAAAACTTATTAAAGATGAAAAAAAAACTACTTTCAATTGTTTTACCTCTATTGCTATTCTCTGTAATGGTAAACGCTCAAACTAAAGTTTGGGATTTTGGTGGAGACCCGGCTTATACTAGTCAAGAACAAATAGAACTATGGCCTGTAGCGCCTTTTTATGCTGCTGAAAATCAGACAGTGGAAAGAGATAGGCTGTTTTTAGTAGGTGATGATGATGGAGATAAATTTGGTCAAATAGAAAACTCTGGTGGTAAAACTTGGGATGCAGATTCAGATGATGAATATACGGCTGTAAATCGATTTAAGTTTAATGGAGGCTCGGGTATTACCGATGCTATGCCTAGTATTAGCTACTTGTATTTTCCTGTTACTGGTGAGGTAAATGTTAAGGTGTGGTTTAGATCTGGTAGTAGTAGTGCTGATCGTACAATTTATATTTCGGATGGAGTAAATGTTTTAAATTCCTTTGATGCGATTGTAGATAATACAGATGCTGAAACTTTAACCGCTAATTATACTGGTGATGAAGGAAACATCTATATTTATAATTCAAATTCTTTCAATTTATATAAAGTTGAAGTTACAGGACCGGGTGCTGAAGATTTAACACTTGGTATTGATAGCCGAGACTCTATTGTATCAGCAAACATAGATGCTATTGGAAATAAAATAAACATTTCTAATGTGAAAAGTAAATCCATTATTAATGTATATAATATTACAGGTGCTTTAGTTAAAACGCTAACTGTGAAAAGTGATTCTAGTTTTTCTTTAAGAACAGGTCTTTACATCGCAACTGTTAAAACTGCTGAGGGTCAGAAATCTGTAAAATTCTTAGTGAATTAGTTTAATTGCTCATTAATATCGCTGGTCCAAAATAAACCATACATAATATTAATGAGGTGATGTGGTAAATTAAACCTGAATAAAAGATCAAATGTTCAGGTTTTTTGATTTAAAGCATTTCGTTGGTTCATTTAGGTTGGAGTTAGGATCGTATTTGGTAAAGATGGTCTATTGTAGTTGAAAATCTTAATGGCATTTCTATTTAAATTAGTTTTCAACTTTAAATCAATGTTATGTTTAGCTATAGCAAATCCCTGTTTAAAAATATCATTTAAACGTTCTATGATGGTATTTTCGTAAGGACCATATTGTTCGGTCATACTAACTTTTATAAAATCATCGTTTCATACTTTTTGATAGTAATCAGAATAATATTGTAGGTCTCTGTCAGAGTGGGGTATCAAATTATGATATCTATTTCCAAAGCTAATATTGAATCATAAGTATTTAAGTTATAACCCATGTTATAACCAGCAACCTGGGATTTTAATTTTTCTCACATCAATATTGTAGTCTTTTTCAACCATATTGACTATCGTATCAAAAAAAATAGATTATTTATCAGCTCATGTTTTCTGTTTTTCTAAAAGCTTTACTTGTACTTTTAGATCTAATATACGTTGTTCTGAAGTTTTAGACATAATCGAGGGTAATTGATGTTAGCAATCAAAATTACCAGATTTTTTTAAAATCTATTAATTGTAGAACTTTATTGAATACCAATTAGTCTTGAGCTTGACGTTTAGATAGAAAGCCTTGTTTGACTTCTTTCACAACTTCTAACTTAAAAGAAATTGAGTAATCTTTTTGGGTGCCCTTCGTATTCCCAGAATTTTCTGATGTTTTCATCGCACTATGACTCTAGTGTATTGCTATTTTGGGATCGTACAAAGAGTTTTAATAAAAACTGAATGAAACCAAAAATTGTTTAGCTTTAATTTTTATATGATTTTGTCAATAGGTTTAATTAGTAATAAATACACTTTAAAAGCCTTTAGATATTTGTAAGCCATTTTTGTTAAAAGTCAATAAGTTTTACTTTTTTTTTATTTTTTTTTCTAGTTTTTTACATGAAGATTCTCTAATTATTAATTGAGGAGTAAGTTGTACTTTCTTTTCAATTTTCATAGTATTATCTTTTATTTGTTCAAGAAATACAAGGGCTGCTGTTCGTCCCATTTCTACCGTACATTGATCCACAGTGCTCATGCTCAGTTCCATAAATTGAGTAAAAGGTTCGTTACTAAAACCAACAACACAAAAATCTTCAGGAATTTTATAACCTTTTTCCTTTAGGCGTTGTATAGCTCCAAGAGCAACATAGTCACTGGAAGAAAATATGGCATCTGGTGGAGTTTCAAGAGTTAATAATTCATCAACGGCTTGGTGTCCTCCTTCAATATCATTCTTAGATTTAATCAAATAGTCAGGATTGAAACTTATTCCAGCAGCTTTTAGGGCTCCTTTATATCCGTGACATCTGTTTCTATAAATTTCTAACGTAGTATCACCCGAAATATGGGCAACACGTTTGCAACCTTGATCTAACAAATGTTTAGTAGCGTCAAACCCACCTTGATAATCATTAATTGTAACACTATTTACATTTTCCATGTCAAAGCGTCTATCAAAAAAGATTAGAGGAATGTTTGAATTTAAAACGCGATTAAAATGGGTATTGTTTGTTGTGAATTTTGATACAGACATTAATATGCCGTCGACTTGTGCATTTAAAAGCGTATTAATTGTATCAATTTCTTTTTGTTCGGTTTCGTGTGTCTGGCAAATAATTACATGATAACCTCTAGGGTAAAGCTCGTCTTCAATACCACGAATAATTGATGAGAAGAAGCTACGGTTTATATAAGGAACAATAACACCTACATTATTACTTTTTCCACTTTTAAGAGCCAGGGCTAGTTTGTTTTGTTTATAATTCATGGCTTTGGCTGTTTTCATAACCAATAGCCTAGTAGCTTTGCTAATTTTAGGATTATCGTTCAAAGCTCTTGACACTGTAGCAGCTGTGATATCTAGCTTTTTAGCGATATCGTAAATGGTAACTTTATCATTCATATTACAAGTTTAAGAATAAATTTATAATTGGAGGTAATTCATATAATTTATTTAAAGTTATCGATTGCATGTGTCGCTATCTTTTTAAGTAAATTCAGAATTAAATAAATATAATGTAAAAATATGTATGTATAAATAGTATAATTTCTTTAAATAGCAGATTAAATTATGGTATTTGTAATATTTGTTTAAATTAATTTGTTTATATCATCTAATTGTTTAAATTCGTGCAATCGATTACATTATGTTTGGTTTAATTGCAAAAGAAAATTAAAAGAAATGATTAAAATGAAACTGTTTTTGTCGGGGCTTGAAAAAGTTAAGGTAATGATTGGATATATATGTTTAATTGCCACGTATTTAAGTGTCTTTTTTCAAGGTGTAAATACGTGTCATGCGCAGAAAGAGATTGATCCATGGGATTTTTCTGTACAATTAACAGCCGATGTTTTACCTCCAACTTTTAAATCTGAAATTTATAATATATTAGATTTTGGAGCAAATCCAAATGATGGTGTTCTAGATACTAATGCCATAAATGAAGCGATATCAAAATGCAGTAAAAATGGAGGAGGGACAGTTTTAGTGCCTAAAGGAGTGTTTTATTCAGGCCCAATACATCTAGATAATAATGTAAATCTTCATTTAGAGTCAGAGAGTGAGATCCTATTTAGTGCGAAATTAGATGATTTTCCTATTGTTCATACCTCATTTGAAGGAAACGAGTATATGAATTTTTCACCTCTTGTTTATGCACGAAATAAGAAGAATATTGCGATAACAGGTAAAGGGGTGTTAAATGGAAATGCAAACAAAAAAAATTGGTGGCCTTGGTGTGGTAGTAAAAGATATGGGTGGGAAGAAGAAATGCCTTCTCAGCACAATGGTAGTCGAGATAGATTAGTTGAAATGGCTGAGAGTAATGTGCCTGTAAAGGATCGTGTTTTTGGAAAAGGTTACTATTTAAGACCAAATTTCATAGAGCCTTTTGAATGTGAAAATGTTTTAATAGAAGGTGTGAAAATTATAAATGCTCCATTTTGGGTTATCCATCCGTATAAATCTACTAATATTATTATAGATGGGGTTACGGTAGATAGTCATGGACCAAACAATGATGGATGTGATCCGGAATATTCAAAAAATATTATCATTAAAAATTGCGTGTTTAATACAGGTGATGATTGTATTGCGATTAAATCGGGAAGAAATGATGAAGGTAGACGTATTGGAATTGTTAGTGAAAATATTCTAATCCAAAATTGTAAAATGATAGATGGCCATGGAGGTGTAGTTATGGGAAGCGAAATTTCAGCAGGAGTCCGAAATGTATTTGTGGAAAATTGTGAAATGGATAGTCCAAATTTAGATCGAGCAATACGCATAAAAACCAATTCTAGACGGGGTGGATTTGTTGAGAATGTATATGTTAGAAACGTTACAGTTGGACAAGTAAAAGAAGCTGTTCTTAAAATTAATTTATTCTATGGCATATACAAAAACCAGTCTGGGACAAATTTTCCTAAAGTAAAAAACATAAACCTTGAAAATATTATCGTAGAAAATGGTGGTAAGTATGGTATTCTTGCTAAAGGCCATGAAGATTATCCGATAGAGGATGTAACGTTTAAAAATGTAACTATTAAAAAAGTGGAACGGTTTAAAAGTGTCGAACATGTAAATAATTTAAAATTAATAAATACTCACATAAATAAATAACAAAAACAATCACAAACAAATTAAACCAAATGAAATGAGAAACGAGCAAGTAGAAACTAAAAACAAACAACTAATAATTCGAAACTAACACACTATTAAATTATGAATTTTAATATTTTACAGCTAAAATGTCATAAAGACTTAAGTAAATGTATTTTTATTTTAGGTTTTCTGATCTGCAATTTATCTTTTGCACAACAAAAGGACATTATTCAAGGTGTTATAAATGATGCCGGTTCAAATATGCCTCTACCAGGGGTTAATATTATTGAGAAGAATACGTCGAATGGAACAACCACAGATTTCGATGGAAATTATTCATTATCAGTAGCTGCAGATGCAACCCTAGTCATTAGTTATATAGGGTACAAAACTCAGGAAGTTAGCGTTTCAGGTCAAAGTATACTTAATTTAGGGCTAGTAGCTGATTTAGAGGAGCTTAATGAAATTGTTCTAGTTGGGTATGGTACTCAAAAGAAGAAAGATTTAACAGGTTCAGTAGGTACAATGGATGCTTCTGCTATAACCGAGCGGAATGTAACCGATCCAATGGAGGCGATACAGGGAAATGTTGCTGGAGTCGTGGTGTCTAATTCGTCTGGTCGAGTAGGAGATGGGTTTGATATTTCTATTCGAGGTACGAATTCGTTTTCAGGTAATACCAGTCCACTGTATGTCGTAGATGGTGTTATTACAGAGGGAATAGACTTTTTAAATCCTAATGATATTCAGAGTATTGATATTTTGAAGGATGCATCCTCTACAGCAATTTATGGATCAAGAGGTTCTAATGGGGTTGTATTAGTAACCACTAAAAATGGAGCAGGTGCTAGAGGAAAAGTAACTGTTTCTTACGATACGTTTTACGGTATAAAAAATGTTGCACGTCTGCCAGATATGATGGATACTGCCGAGTGGATAGATTATCATAAACATGCCTATTTAGCAACAACCGATGGGGGTGATCCAATGAATATTTCTCCAGAACGTTTGGATGAAGTTGTTTTTGGTACGCAGAACACCTTATTAAAAGAGCGTTATTTAAATAACGAAACTTTTGATTGGTATGATGCCGTTTTAAAAACAGGTACACAGTCAAATAACTATTTATCGATTGCAGGAAGAGCAGATAATGGTCTAGGATATAATATAGGAATAGGTGTACAAACTGAAACAGGAAATATTCCAAACGAGTCTTTAGATAAATACACGTTTAAGTCTAGTATAAATCATAAAATAAACGATAAGTTTTCTGCAGGTGCTAATGTTACTGTTGCCTTAAGTGATATTGAAAGAGGTAGTCAATATGCTATGCAAGAAGCATTTCGTTTAGCTCCGGCTATGACGCCTTATGATCTTGAAGGTAATTTATTTCCTCAACCAGGTAAATTGGTAGATAAAAACGGGGATTATTTAATAAATAAAACAAGTACTTACAATCCTTTAATGGAAATCTCTGGCTCGACAGATGCGACCAAGAGGTGGAATATGTTAGGTAGTGTTTATGGTGAATATAGACCTCTAGAGTGGTTGTCATTTAAAACAACGTTTTCTGCTGGATACGATAGCTGGCGACGAGGTAAAGCTTGGTCTGCTGAAACTAATACTGGAATTTCTAATAATGACCTTCCATCAGCTCAACTTGAAAATCGTTCAAACTTTAACTATACGTGGGATAATCAAATGAATATAAATCACACGTTTAATGAAAATCATACCTTTAATTTCTTAGCATTACAAAGTATATACTCTACAGAAACCGAAGGATCTACTTCAAGTTCTAGGAATATGCCTTTTGATACCGATTTTTATAATATAGGTTCTGGACAGCAATCTACCTTTGGATTAGGTTCATATTATTACAGACAACAATTAGCGTCTTTTGCATTACGTATTAATTACTCTTTCATGGATCGCTATTTAATTACTCTGTCTAACAGATGGGATGGGTCTTCTAAATTCGCTGAAGGTAACAAATGGGATTCTTTTCCTTCTGCTGCATTTGCATGGCGCTTAAGTGAAGAATCATTTATGGAAAATGTAGACTTTGTTTCAGATTTTAAATTTAGAGTAAGCTATGGATTTACTGGAAATGATGGTATTGACCCATATTCCACATTAAATATTTTAGACCAACAACAATATTATGAATTAGGAGGTAATACAGCCAATGGATGGTTACCATCAAGTTTATCTAATAGCAATATTGTTTGGGAAAAAACGAGAGAATTCAACTTTGGTATTGATTATGGATTTTTTAACCAACGTGTTTTTGGATCTATAGATCTTTATGATAGACTGTCTGATGATTTATTAGTAAAACAAGATTTACCATTAGAATCTGGTTGGGAAGAAACTTCAGCTAATATTGGTTCCGTTTCCAATAAGGGGGTCGAAGTTGGTTTAACTACAGTAAATGTAAATACAGATAAAATAAGATGGACAACGACATTTACATTCGCAAAAAACACAAATAAACTAGAAGAATTATATGGTGATGGATCTGATGATATAGGAAATAATAGATTTATTGGAAAAGATTTAACTTCTATCTATAATTTTAAATTCAATGGTATCTGGCAAGCAAATGAGAGAGATTTAGCAGCTACTTACGGACAATCGGAAGGGCAAGCAAAAGTTGTAGATGTAAATAATGATGGGAAAATAACTGCTGAAGATGATCGTGTCATTTTAGGACATACAGCTCCAGATTGGACAGGAGGTTTTAATACAACTTTAAACGTTGGACAGTTCGATTTGTCTGCATCGGTTGTAACAAGTCAAGGATCTTTTGTATATAGTGAATTTCATGCAAATTTTACTGATACTAGAGATAGGGGACGTCAAAAATTAGCAGGTTTAGATTACTATGTTCCTGAAAATACAGCTGGTCTAGAATCTAATTTCACTAATGCTTACCCACAAGGGCGTAATCAAGGAACATATTGGAGAGATAATGGAGTGGGTAACTATAGAGATGCTTCATATGTTAAAGTTAAAAACATTTCATTTGGTTATAAATTTGATGATACGCTATTAGAAAAATTAAAATTATCATACCTAAGAGTTTATGCCAACGTACTAGATCCATTTGTGTTTACAGATTATGATGGATATGATCCGGAATGGGCAGGAGCAAGTTTAGCAGTTGGTCGCGTAGGTTCTGTGACTTACCAATTAGGACTTAGTATTAAATTTTAAAAATTAGGAAACATGAAAAAAATATTTATAAGTTTAGCCGTAATGGGTTTATTATTTAACTCATGCGATAGCTACCTAGAAGAAGATGTGCGTTCTAATGTAGTAGCAGAGGATTTCTATACAACTCCAGAAGGTTTTGATGCACTTGTGAACGCTAACTATAGTTTGTTAAGTGATATTTATGGCGGAGACCCTTGGTTGTTTTGTGCAGGTACAGATATGTATTCTGACGGTAGAGACCAGGCTCCAGAAGCAATTAATACATATCGAGGATTGGGTCCAGGAACGAATGAGGTTGAAGATCTTTATGTGAATAGCTATAACGCGATTCAAAAGGCAAATATGGGGTTATATTATGCCGATATTACAGAGCAAACAGAATCAATTGATAACAGGATAGGTGAATTAAAATATTTAAGAGCAAATTCTTACTTCTTATTGGTCCAAACTTATGGAGGCGTGGGCTTAGTAACAGATTATATTTCTACTCCTGTTCTAAGTTTTGATAGAAGTTCAGCTGAGGAGGTTTATTCTTTTATTGTTTCTGAATTAAATGAATCTTTAAATTTAGTTAATGATGGCGGATATGATGGTCGTGTAAACAAACGAGCAGTTCAACATCTTTTGTCTAAAGTGCTTTTAACTAGAGGGTACGAAACATTTGGGGCTTCAGACGATTTTGCTCAGGCAGCTAGTTTAGCAGATGCAGCAATAGGAGGACAATCTTTAACCATTCCATTTGAAGAATTATGGACACCAGGAAATGAAATGAATGCTGAAACGATATTTTCAGTTCAATATAGTGGTTCGATTACTAGTGCAGACCCTACAGAATTAGGACATTTACAATCTTATTTCTTTGGATCTTATTTAGGTGGTGCAGAAGTTGCTGGAGACGCTCCATATAGAAGTTATAACCTTATAGCTACCGATTATACCATTGATTTGTTTACAGAAAATGATAGTAGATGGGATGCTACATTTATGGTAGAAATATTTGATAGATACTATGATTATTACGATGAATCTAACCATAGTGATTTAGAAGTTGTAGATTATTATGCACCTAAATGGAAGTCATCAGTACAAGATAGTATTGCGTATGTTACTAAGCAACCAACTGCTACATATCATAGTTATGGAAATTATGGTGCAGGAGTTGTAAGTAGTGATAGAGAATTAATTACTGCTAAAAAGTTTGATGATCCGACGGAGCCATTCTCTAATGGTCGATCTAGTACTAGAGATATTATTTTATCTCGTGTAGGAGAAACGTATTTAATCGCTTCAGAGGCCTATTTTAAATCTGGAAATACAGGAAGTGCTTTGGAACGTTTAAATGAAGTTAGAAATAGAGCAGGTGTAGCTCCTGTAGACGCTATTGATATTGATATGATTCTTGATGAAAGAGGACGTGAATTATTTGGTGAATATCATCGTTGGTTCGATTTAAAACGTACAGGGACATTAGTTGAAAGAGCATCTATGTACAATAACATAATCGATCAAAGTAATTTCGATGGGAATAATGGTGAGCAAAAAATATTACGTCCAATTCCTCAAATTGCAATTGATTTGAATCAAAATAACGATTTCCCTCAGAATCCAGCATATAACTAATATTAAGCGTTTTTAGTTTGTTTAATTTGTTTGGTTAGGAGCTTGATTTATTATTAAGCTCCTTTATCATTTAATTTTTTTTAAAGCAGAAATAAATGTCTATAAATAATTATTTACTTCTCACATTTTTAGTTTGTAGTCCTTTGTTATATTCTCAACAAAATAAAGGTATAGATACAAGTTATACTATAAATTCTGCCTTTAGAAAAGTAATAAAAACGTATCCAAATGCTTCAATTGTATTAAATTCTGGAGGAAAGAATGTTCAACACTTACCTGATGTTTTATATAAAAAAATAGAAGAGCGCAATTTATTATTAGATGCTTTTATATCAAAAACGAGTACAATTAGTCCCGTAATAATTTTGGTTCATGGTGGTGGTTGGAAATCTGGTAATAGAACACTTTTAAATCCATTGGCAGAATTTATAGCAGAAAACGGATTTAATAGCTTTACTATTGACTACAGTTTAGCTCCAAAACATAAATTTCCAGAAGCTGTTTTAGATATTTTTGATGCTATTGATTTTATAAAGTCACAAGCTTCAACTTATAATATTAATCCAAATAAGATTGTGTTATTAGGTAGTTCGGCAGGAGGACAGTTAGCTTCGTTAGTGGCAACATCTGCACATTCAAGCATCTTCCAAAAAGATACGATTTCTATACAAGGATTAATTAATATTGATGGCTTATTAGCTTTTAGTCATCCAAAATCAGAAGAGGGTGTTTTAGCTTCAAGTTGGCTAGGAGAGACGGAGAAAGCAGATCCAGAGCTTTGGAAACGTGCATCTGCTTTAACTTATGTCGATGAGTTCAGTCCGCCAACCCTTTTTATACCAAGCGATTTTGATCGTTTTCAAGCAGGAAGAGAAGAGATGGTTTCAATTTTAAATGCACATCATATATATTCTGATGTTGTTCCAATTCATGAAGCACCACACACATTTTGGTTATTTAATCCTTGGTTTATAGAAGTATCAAACTCTATAGTACAATTCTTAACTTATAATATTAAATAATTTTATTGATTATGAAAACAATTTATTTTATTCCATTAGCATGTTTAACGCTTCTGTTTTCTTGTAAACAAGATTCTAAGTCTCCTCAGGAAAAGGACAAGAAAATAGAAGAAGTAACTTCCAAAACAGAAGTGGTATTGCCTACAACCTATGCCGAAATTTCCATTGCTCAAGGAGGAGAATGGACAGATGGCCCTAGAGGACATAAGGAGTATAGTAATAGAACCTCTTTTAAAAATGTATCGGAACTTACTGTACCAAAAGAACATACCGACCATTCTTGGTATTTAAGATATGAAGGGCCAGGCTGGGAAAGTAATAAAGTTGGGTACAGACTATATTTAGACTGGAGAAATGCCATAGATATTTTTGGAAAAGTTTCGGATACTTTAGAATTATCTCATATTGGTCAGGATGGTTTCGATTCTTACCATGAATTAAATGATTGGGGGATGGACATTCTTAAAGCAGGTAAATCTATGGGAATTGGTTCTATTGGGCGCTATGTAAATAATGAAGTTTTACACTTTAATACCGTTGAAGAAACTTCTGTAGCTGTTAATAATACTGTAGAGGCATCAACTGTGCATATCGATTACCAGGGTTGGGAAACTGCAAACAAGATTATAGATTTAAAATCTGTGCTAAGCATTAAACCAGAGTCTCGAATTACAAAGCACACCATTCAAGCTTCGAAAGCTATTGAAGGGATTTGTACAGGAATTGTAGATCATAATGTAGGGCTTATTAAAAGTGAAGACAATACGGGAACTTGGGCATATATTGCAACGTATGGCGAACAAACTTTAGTTCCAGATCAATTAGGAATGGCTCTGTTTTATAAAGTAGATAACGTAGCAGAAGTTAAAACAGGTGAAGATGACCATCTTGTTATTTTTAAACCAAATACAGAACCTATTTCGTTTTATTTCCTAGGAGCATGGGAAAAAGAGAAAAACGGTATTACGAACAAAGCCGATTTTCTTACTTATATTAATTCAAAACTGACAGATTTAAATTCTAATAATTCATTATAATCACATGAAAAAGTCATTTCTATATCTAGTTTCATTAGGTCTTGTTTTTATATGTTGTAAAGAAGCTAAAAAAGACAGCTTAATTCAAGACGTAACAATTGATACAAATGAAGAATTAATTGTTCCTGAAAATTTAAAATGGTCTGAACGGATGGCGCTATCGGAAATGGAACGTAGCCCTGAATCCTATCAAATAGATCATAAAGAAGAACCAAAATGGGACTATGTTCACGGCCTTGTTTTGACCGGTTTCGAGGAGCTTTATAAAGAAACTCATAAACAAGAATATTACGATTATGTTAAAGCGTATGCCGATATTTTAATTGATAGTAGCGGTACGATAGCAACCTACAACATATCAAAATATAATATAGATATGATTGTAGCAGGGAACTTGCTTTTTGATCTTTATAATGACACAAAGAATGAAAAATATCTTATAGCATTACAAACTCTTAGAAAACAATTAGAAGAACAACCTAGAACTTCTGAAGGTGGTTTTTGGCATAAAAAAATATATCCAAGTCAAATGTGGCTCGATGGTTTATATATGGGATCTCCATTTTATGCACAATACACCACGACTTTTGAAGGTGGTAAAAATTTAAATGACGTTGCCAAGCAATTCGAATTAATCCAGAAACATGCCCTAGACCCTAAAACTGGATTATTATACCATGGTTGGGATGAAAGTAAAGCTATGGACTGGGCCAATAAAGAGACAGGAACATCTCCTAACTTTTGGTCGCGTTCTTTAGGATGGTACGCTATGGCACTTGTAGATGTGTTAGATTTTTTTCCAGAAGATCATCCTAAACGCCCAGAGCTTATTGGATATTTAAATGGGCTTGCAGAAGCTTTAACTAAATACCAACACGAGTCTGGTTTATGGTATCAAGTAACCGATATGGGTGATAAAGAAGGCAACTTTTTAGAAGCCTCAGGAACATCCATGTTTGTATACGCGTTTGCAAAAGGTGCAAATAAAGGGTATTTACCACAAGAATATAAGGATGTTGCTTTAAAAGGTTTTGAAGGTATGACAAGAGATTTAATTAAAGTCGCTGAAGATGGGCAGTTAACATTAACACAAGTATGTCAAGTTGCAGGTTTAGGCGGAAATCCTTACCGCTCTGGTTCTTTCGAATATTATGTAAATGAAAAGAAAAAAGATAACGACCCTAAAGGCGTAGGTCCTTTTATTTTAGGAGCTTTAGAATTAGGGAAATAAGCTAAGTAAGGTGTAAAAACACACTATTATAATAAAGGTTTGTAAAGGATTGATTAAAAAAAAGCATATGGGATACTTCAGAAAATTTATATTAAAAATAATAGTGTGTTTTCTTGTCGGTAGTGTACAAGGACAAGTATTAGATCATTCTTGGAGCGCTATCGTTCTGGATATGGACGATAGTTGGTATGCTACTAAGGAGGCTCAAAATATTGCGGATAATGTATTGCTTTATCAGAAAGATATTGGAGGGTGGCATAAAAATACTGCAATGCATAAATCGCTTTCAGAAGAAGAAAAACTACAATTAACAGCTTCAAAATCCGATTCTAATCGGTGTACCATAGATAATGGTGCAACGTTTCTGGAAATGATTTATCTGTCTAAAGTTTATAAGAAAACAAAAAAGGACGTATATAAAGACGCTTTTTTAAATGGCTTAGATTATATTTTGGAAGCACAATATTCAAATGGTGGATGGCCACAGTATTATCCGTTAAGACAAGGGTATTATTCTCATATCACTTACAATGACGGTGCTATGGTTCATATGATGAACATTTTAAATGACATTAATACTGGATCCAAAAACTTGGGAATTCAAGTTGATTCTGCAACATTGTCTAAAACTAAATTAGCATTTAATAAAGGTCTATCCTGTATTATAAAAACCCAATACAAACAACACGGTACTTTAACAGGTTGGTGTGCTCAACACGACGAAGTTACCTTTCAGCCAGCAAAAGCAAGGGCCTATGAATTACCATCTTTAGGAGGTGTAGATACAGCACAAATTGTGTCGCTTTTAATGACCATTGAAAACCCGTCAGATGATGTTAAACGTTCTATTGAAGCGGCAGTAATTTGGTTAGAAAAAACTAAAATAACAGGTTTAAAGGAAGAACGCTACATTACAACGGAAGGACTAAAGGAAAAACGTTATGTTAAGGATCCTAATGCTAAACCACTATGGGCACGCTTCATGGACTTAGAAGATAATACGCCTTTTTTCTGTGACCGAGATGGAATTAAGAAAGCTTCAATAATGGATATTAAACAAGAGCGTCGAGCAGGGTATGCTTGGTATAATACAAATCCGAATCAAGTGCTAAAACAATATCCGACTTGGAAAAAAAATCTAAAACCACATCCAAAAGATAGTTATAATGTCACGGTAGCTCAAGATGGTAGCGCGGATTATAATAATATTCAAGATGCTATAAATAATAGTAAAGCATTCCCGTACGATCGAATTACAATTTTTATTAAAAAAGGAATTTATAGAGAGAAGGTACATGTGTACGAGTGGAATCCTAAAATTACATTAATTGGAGAAGATAAGGCAGAGACTATTATCACCTATAACGATTATTTTGATAGTGTAAATCTTGGTAGAAACAGCACCTTTCATACCAGTACGGTTTTAGTGGAAGGCAATTATACACAAATAAAAAATTTGACGATAGAAAACTCAGCGGGAGCAGTTGGGCAGGCGATTGCATTAAGTGTTGGAGCTAATGCATGTGTTATAGAAAACTGTAATATTTTAGGAAATCAAGACACGGTTTACCTTACCGGTGAACAAAATAAGCAATGGTTTAAAAATTGTCTAATAACAGGTACTACAGATTTTATTTTTGGGAATGCAATTACTCTTTTTTCCGATTGTGAAATTAGAAGTAAGAGCGATTCTTTTATCACGGCAGCCTCTACCGCTAGACTATCTAAATACGGTTTTGTATTTAAAAATTGTACTCTAACCGCAAATCAGGGTGTTACCAACGTTTATTTAGGTCGCCCTTGGCGTATTTATGCTAAAACAGTTTTTATGAATTGTGATTTAGGAAAACACATTCGGGAAGAAGGATGGCATAATTGGAATAAACCAGAAGCTGAAACCTTAGGTTTTTATGCGGAATACAAAAATTATGGAGAGGGATCACCCTTAAAAAATCGAGTAAAATGGTCTCATCAATTAACAAAACAAGAAGCCGAAACTTATTCTATACAGAATATTCTTGGCATTAATTCAGAAACAGAATGGCTAAAATGAATTTTTCAAACCATATTAAAATTGCATGTGTAATTGTTTTATGTATTACTCTTAGTGCGTATAGTGATTTTCAAGAAAAACCAATAACTGTGTTTATGATAGGTGATTCTACCATGGCCAACAAGAAAAATCCAGAGACGAATCCAGAGTATGGCTGGGGACAAGTTTTTGCGACTTATTTTAACACAAATGCTACGATAAAAAATAAAGCAGTTAATGGTAGAAGTTCACGTAGTTTTATTAATGAAGGGCGCTGGGATAGTATTTATGACAAAATAAAACCTGGAGATTATGTGTTCATTCAATTCGGACATAACGATCAGAAAATAAAGGACTCTTCTCGGTATACTAATCCTTATACTCAATACCGCTACAATTTGGAACGTTTTGTAAATGAAACACGGGAAAAGAAAGGGGTGCCTATATTGCTTTCGTCTATTGTAAGACGTGATTTTAATGAATATGGTTCTTTAATCGATTCGCATGGAGCATACCCCTTAGTGACACGAATGGTTGCAGAAGATTTAAATGTTCAATTTATAGATTTACAGTGGTATTCTGAAACGTTAGAAATGACTTATGGACCAGAAAAATCAGCAGAACTTCATCTCCATTTTAAACCAGGTGAGACTGAATATTACCCTGAAGGTAAAGCAGATGATACGCATTTGTCTTTTAAAGGCGCTTCAGAAATAAGTGCATTGGTTGTTTCAGAAATAAAGCAAAAAGTACCTGAATTGGCAACCTATTTTAAATGAAATTTGCGATGATAAAAAAGAATTTATATAAGTGTTATTACTCCTTTGTTTTGCTGTTTGGTGTAAGTATAATGTCTTCACTTTATAGTCAAAGTTCAAAAATAGTATCTTTTTGGGATACAGAAATTCCGAATGCAATATCTAATGTCACGTATAAGGAGTTACCAATTTATAAGGATGGTGTATTAAGTAGTACCTCAAAAGTATCCTTGCCAACTCTAACGATTTATTCTCCAAAACAGAATAAGGCAAATGGTGTAGCTGTTGTTGTGTGCCCAGGTGGAGGCTATAATCATCTAGCCATGGATAAGGAAGGCGCTAAAGTAGGAAAGTGGCTAAGTGCATTAGGAATTACCGTTTTTGTGTTAAAATACCGTTTACCTAACGATGCCATTATGGAAGATAAAACCATTGGCCCATTGCAAGATGCTCAGGAAGCGATGCGTTACGTAAGAAGGCATTCTGAAGAATATAAATTAGATTTAAATAAGATAGGTGTGTTAGGATTCTCGGCTGGGGGACATTTGGCGTCTACATTATCCACACGATATAATGAAACGGTGTATGTTTCTGATAAAATTAGCGCAAAACCCGATTTTTCCATTTTAATTTATCCAGTTATTTCTATGCAAAAGGAAATAGCTCACAATGGTTCTAAAACTAATTTATTAGGAGCATCACCTTCAGCCGAGTCTATTTTGAAATTTTCAAATGAATTGAATGTGGATAAAAATACTCCGATTACATTTTTAGTCTATGCCACAGATGATTCGTCTGTCCCTGTTGAAAATAGTATTAATTATTATTTAGCATTAAAAAACAATAATGTACCCGTAGAAATGCATGTATTCGAAAAGGGAGGTCATGGCTTAGGTTTAGTCAAGGATGGCGCGTATTTACCTTGGAAAATAGATTGCGAAAATTGGTTAAAATCCAATGGATTTATTTTACAATGAATAAGCATATTTAAAGACATGACTTGGAAAAGGGGTTGTGAAAAAAGAATACTAAATGATAAATATTGAGCGATTTAACCTGAATTTAAAAAATTAATTATGAATTATTTTTTGAAAATAATGATTAGATGTTTCCTAATCCAGTTGTGTTTTTTACAGCAGGTATTGGGCGCATCTTATAAAGTAAATATTTCAGAGACTGTTTTTTCGAATGTGTTTTCTTCAAAATACAACGCAGAAAACCAATTTTTAAGTGCAAATGAAACTTACGATTTTATTGTAGATAAAAACAATTCAGGGGATTTTACAACGGTACAAGACGCAATAAATGCTGTTCCCGACTTTCGGAAAAAGGAAACTAAAATTTTTATAAAGTCAGGAATTTATAAAGAAAAATTAGTGCTTCCTGCATCTAAAACCAATGTGACTTTTATTGGAGAAAATAAAGAAACTACCGTCTTAACTTATGATGATTATGCCCAAAAACATAATGTTTTTGGAGAAGAAGTAGGAACTACAGGCTCGACTTCCTTTTTTGTGTTTGCAAATGATTTTAAAGCAAAAAATATAACCTTTGAAAATAGTGCCGGCCAAGTAGGGCAGGCTGTGGCGATTCGGATTGACGGAGATCGTGTTTCTTTTTACAATTGTAAGTTTTTAGGGAATCAGGACACACTGTATCTACACGGGAAGGATAGTAGACAATATTATAAAAATTGTTATATAGAAGGTACTGTCGATTTTATTTTTGGTTGGTCTACAGGGTTTTTCGAAAACTGTGAAATTTATTGTAAAAGTCCAAGCGGCTATATAACCGCTGCATCTACCAGTGAAGAAACAGAATTTGGCTTAGTCTTTAATGAGTGTGTTATTACAGGGAATGCAGAAGAACATACTTTCTTTTTGGGAAGACCTTGGAGAGATTATGCGAAAACAATCTTTATTAATTGCACCTTAGGGAAACAGATCAAACCGGAAGGTTGGAATAATTGGAATAAACTTAATGCAGAGCAAACTACATTTTATGCAGAATACTATTCCAAAGGTCCAGGAGCCTCAAATAAAAGAGTGCCATGGTCTAAGCAATTATCGAAAAAAGAGAGTGAAAAATATAGTTTAAATAACGTTTTAAAAGGAGCCGATAATTGGGTTCCAAAGAAATAAAAACAGACTAAGAACCTATTTAAAATAGCAAGAAATGAAATTAAATTTAAGAACCAGTATTCAAACTTTAATGGTGTTTTGTTTACTAATTACAAGTTGTAAAGAGAACAATGAAGCAGCAAAAGTGGATACTCAAACGCGTGTTGATAAAATGATTCCTGAACATTTAAAATGGTCGGAGCGTATGATGCTTTCAGAGATTGTTCGTTTTCCCGATCCAAAATTATTAGACTTTCGAGACAAGCCTAAATGGAGTTATACAAACGGATTGGTACTAGATGCGGCTGCACGGGTTTATGAGCAGACTAAAAATCAGAAAATTTATGATTATATCTATGGTTATGCTAACGATATGATAGATCGTACTGGAACCATAGAAACCTATAAATTATCTAATCAGAATTTAGATATGATTAAATCGGGAGATGTTTTACTGTATTTGTATCCGAA